>DATEEB010000194.1:0-17904 GCA_035281345.1 Rhizomicrobium sp.
GTATCTGCGCGACGGCGGACCGTCCGTGCTGTTCAATTGCGGCTATGGCCGCGGCTTTTCGGTCCGCGAAGTGGCCGCCGAAGTCGGACGAGTCAATGGCAAGCCGCTGGCGATCGAATATGCGCCGCGCCGGCCCGGCGACCTGGGAATTGTGGTGGCCCAAACCGCCAAGCTGACCAAGACGCTGGGTTGGACTCCCAAATATCAGGATCTGGAAACGATCGTGAAAACAGCGCTGACCTGGGAACGCCGCGTCAAGGACGAAATGGACGCCAAAGCCTAGCGCCCCGCGCTTGCGTGCCCCTATTCTTGCGGCCGCACCGTGGCCAAATGCCCAACAAAACGGACCTTTGTGCCAAATCCGGTCAGCTTTGGTTGCACAAGCCGCATAGACATTAACGAATGACCAACAATTTCGGTGGAATACTGCGCGTCAGAACATTGCTGAGGTGACCCATGCATTCTTTCCAGCCCGGTGAAGTCGTTTGCCTGAAGTCCGGCGGCCCCGACATGACCATCGAATCCGTGCAGACCGGCGCCACGCCGGATGTGGCGACCGTCACTTGCGTTTGGTTCGTCGAAAAGACGCTCTATCGCACCCAGCTGCCGGTTTCTGCGCTGACCAGCGCGATGTGGCCGATCGCCGCCTGACAAGGCGCCGATCCAGACCGCAGCACACCTTCGAACCGGCAATCGCCTGTTCTGCGCGTCCGCTTGACCGCACCTCGGCTTGTCCACCGTCGGCATCGACTGAATGACTTGATCGTCGAAGCAGCCGTGATCTTGGTACCGTCGCCATTCGGAGGTGCGCCATGCATAGTCAGGGTTCGCGCGCCCTGTTCCCGCGTCTTGGCGATGACGGCGACTCCAACGCTTTTGATCAGAACCAAAACCTGACAAACTCTCGACAAGAGATTGGTCGCCGAAATAACACAAAGGCGCGCACGATATAGTCGTAACAATGCACGCAAAACAGGAGTTTGAACCGGCCGTCAGCCGCTGGGCGGCGGAGGATGTTTGCGCCGCGTTTTCCCAGGTAATATCAACCATTGACGAAAATCCGCAGCCAATCTCGCTAGCCGCAAAAAAGTCTTGGATAGACCACAGCTCATAAATTTTTGTCCTTTCAGCCACAATTGAGGGCATTGGCACAACGGGTTCCGCTTTTTTTGGCTCCGCGCGTTTGGCCCTATGGTTATCCGGCCGTTATTCGGATTGGCATTTGTGCCCCCTGCCTATAGTCTGAACAGGCATCCTAAACTTTGGCGAGACCATGAGACGGCGGGAGTTTGTTGCGACCGGGCTCACGGGACTTATTGCCAGCCCCGCTTTGGCTGCGGCGGCGCCGGGTGTCATGGTCGAGATCGAATTGAACGGTCAGACCTACCGGTATGACAGCGCGACCGGCACCGATCTGGGGCCCTACATCGATCCGCAGGGGCAATTTACTCAAGATTGTATTCGCGTAGATCACCCGCAATTGCCGCTGAGTGTTTTCATCCGTCCAGACCGGGGAATGGACAGGCTGGAAATCGTATTCGAACTGGGACGGATGTGGGCCGGTATAGAACCGCAGCACCTTCCCCAGTATCAGGCGAGAATTATACGCGGTTCGGCGACCCTCGCTTCGATCGACGTGCCGGCGCATTACTGGTTTTCGCGCTGGCGGTGGCAATCGGCGCCCCGGCCCATTCGGGCAACCGCGGCACAGTTGATGGGACAGTGGCTGATGCCCCAGCTCAGCGATCGGCTGCGCCCGGTCACGGCGCCGATACGCAGCGCCCCAAGTTACAGCCCGATGGGGTTGGCAGGCCTTGCTGCCTATATGGGCTCGACCGGCGAGCGTCCGGAAATCGGGTTGTTGACCGAATCGCAGGCGCAATATCTGTGCACAGGAAACGAGGCGGCGATGGCCACCCTTTTTGCGCAAGCCGAGGCAGCGGGAACATACCCATGGAATTTTCGAGACGAAAAGACCAACGCTCCCCTCAACACCTTGGCCTATCCGCGCGCGACGACTTATGGCCCCAAAGCCGGCAGTCCTCATATCCGAACCCTCAGAGCGCAGGCCGCCCAATGGGATTCGGCGCATCAACCGGCTCTCTCATACCTGCCATTTCTACTCACCGGTGATCCCTATCATCTTGAGCAGATGCAGCTCATTGCCACCGCGAATGTGTTGTGGCGGCCATGGGACTATCGTTATCGCACCACTCAGGTGCGCGGCGAGGCCTGGGCGATGCGGACCTGGGCTCAGATCGTGATCGTCACGCCGGAAAAAGTACCCCAATGGATGATGCCCAAAGCCCATTGGCAAAAGCTGCTCAACAGTTACCGCGATTGGTATATGGCGAAGTTCGTCACCAACCCCGCGCCGCCCCATGCCATTTTCCGTTCCACCGAACAGGAATTCGGGGACGATCGCGACGGCTTGCTGGGCGGCACCTATACCTCCACCTGGCAAGAGGATTTTCTTGCGGCGGTGCTCGGTTGGATGGTGCTGATGGGTCATTCGGACTGGCGGCCGGTTTTTGAATGGAAGATCGGCTCCACCATCGCGCGCACCAACGGACAGAGCGGCTGGCCGCGGGCGCATTGCGTGACCTATCGCATGATCATGCGGTCCGGACCCGACACCCCATGGGTACAAAATTGGAAGGACGCTTGGGACCTGACCGCCGCCGGTTTGAAGCTGACGGTTTCGGATCCAGGCCAGTTGGACCTCAAACAGCTATTTTACTTCCCTTACACGCGCGGCGCCCTGGTTCTGGCAAAGCATCTACAGATTCCCGGTGCGGATGCGTGCCTGAACTGGGCAGACGCAGAACTGGTCCGCGCCGTGGCGGCCAAAAAACCTCTTGGGTATAAGTGGGCGCTGGTGTGACTCAGATCGTCATGAGCGGCAAATTTGCAGGAACATCTTGGCGCGTTCGCGCCAGCCCCAAGCTTGCGCCATCTGCAAGCCTTTTTGCCCCATAGCGGCTCTCAGCGCGCCATCGTCCAACAGACGGCAAATGGCGGCTTCAATGGCGCCCACGTCGCGGCCATCGACCAGAAAACCATTTTCTCCGTCACGGATGACTTCCGCCGTCCCGCCCGCCTGCCCGCCGATCGAAGGCTTGGCGCAAGCGCTGGCTTCCAGAAAAACCAGCGGCAGACCGTCCGCTTCATCCTTCTCTTCGCGGTTGGGCAACAGAACCAAATCCGCGCATCTGTAGAAATTCACCGTTGCATCATGCGGCACGGCGCCCACGAACGCGACCCGGTCCGCGACCCCCAGCGTGGCGGCCAGTGCCTGTAACGCGCTGCGTTGAGGACCATCGCCGACGATCAGATAAAACGCGTCCGGAAAGCGCCTGGCAACGGCCGGCATGGCTTCAATCACCCGGTCCACGCCCTTTCGCGGCACCAGCCTCGTTACGGTCATAAGCACCTGCCGTCCCTGGAGGCCGAATTCCTTCACAAAGGAAGCGGGCGGCGGCCCCGGATAAAACAGCGCAAGATCGACGCCATTCTCGATCAGCGCGATCCGCTTCTGCGCCACGGCGAACCGGGAGGCCAAAAGGTCGGCCGCAAAACGGTTCGCCGCCACCACATGATGCGCCAGACTCAGCCAGCGGCGGCGGCGCGGCACTTGTTCCTGCGCCACGGGAAGATCATCGCCGTGGCAATAGATCAGGGTACGGCGTCCAAACAGAAAGCGCGAAACCCACACCAGCCATCCCAGTGTCTCGTCGTCCGCCACACAAATGGCGCGCACGCGATAGCGGCGGACCAACTGCAAGACGGTCATGAAGAGCTTGAAGGCAGCGATCGCTTCATGCAGGCGATAGGATGGACCGGCATAAACGTCGCGGAAAAATGGCCGGATGCATTTTAACCGATAGACGGGATAGGCCACCGCGCGGTCGAATTCGCGCCAGCCGGGACGCTCCAGACCGCTCTGATGATCGTGTGAAGACGCCAGAATTGCGATTTCTCCCTCAGCATAGGCTGAGAGCGCGGCATAGACTTCGGCAGAACCGCCCAGGGCGGGAGGAAACAGATTGGTGATCAGCAGACAGGCCTTGCCGTTTGCCGCAGTCATGCCTTCAGGCCTGTGGCGCGCTGCGCGAACTGCCGGGCTGCCCGTGCGCCCAGCCATAGGTCGCCAGCACGCACACCTCCGGATAGGTCAAGCCGACCAGGCCCAACAGCTTCCATAGCGATAGTTCCAGAAAATTGGTCAGTTTCCATTTCTGAAAGGTCCGGCAGTCACTGAGCAGACGATAGCTTTTTTCCTCAAAGCCGAATTTCGCGAACAACCGGGACAGATCCCCGCGGGTGTTCATCCGGTACTCCACCGGGAAGGTGTCACGCTGCTCGGCTTCCCACACCAACCCTTTCAGCGCGTGATGAACAGCCATGGGCGTGACCGCAGCCATGATGGAGACAGGAGACCAGCGGTGGACCGTATAGATCACAACCCTGCCCCCGGGAGCCAATAATCTCGCCAATGCCGTCACCAGCGTATCGGGATCGCGCACATGCTCGGCGACCATGCGCAAGGTGATCAAATCGAACTTTTCGTCGGTCTGGAAATTTTCCGGAAAGACTTTCTGGTAGGCATGGATGTAAGAATTTTCCGCGACATTGTCGCTTTCATCTATTCCCACCAGTCGCGCGCAACGGCGCGACAAATCCTCGGCCAGGGCGTGATTGGAGGGGAAAAGCCGGCGCCCGCAGCCGACTTCCAGCCATCGGGTTTGTGGCTTAACCAACTGATTTAAAAGCGTTTCGTACCAGTCGTCGGGGGTGTAATAGTCAAACCTGTCCCGCAATCTGGGATTCCAGCCGCGCGTTTCTTTCGGCCCGTATTTGAGGCCGGCAAGGCGCTGTAAATCACTCGTTGTGATATTTGGTTCCATAATTCACCGCTAAAGCAGGGGCCGATCCGGGTATTCGCGGGAGGTTTCCCAAACCCGACTCGTTTTGATTTTAAGGAGAAAGCCTGCAATTTTGGCTCCCCGCAAGTTCGGGACGGCCATATCGGAGCAATACAGGGTGCAAGGAAAAATATCCTAAATGGCTGCCACGTATTTTGGCCTCAGTGTCATTGTCGCTGTCCTGGTCGTTTATTGGGGCAGTGCCGAGCCGGAGCCTGCATGGCTTTCCAAGCTGTTCGGCCCGCGCCAGCCGGACGCGAAGCCCACGACACCGCCCAACAACAAAGCTCGGCGGTAGCCGCGCATGCGTGACCTTTTCCTCGGCCCTCTGCTTTTGGCCATTCTTATCCAGACGATCCGTACGCCTTCCGCCGGCGTGTTGGGCTGGACCTGGCTGACGCTGATGGCGCCTCAGAAACTGATCTGGGGTTTTCTTACCAGCATGCCGCTCAATCTGATCCTGGCGGTCGTCACGCTCACGATGGTGATTTTCACCCGCGACAAAAGAAAGTTGCCGATCAACACCGTTACCGTGCTGTGGTTGCTTTTCATTGGCGTAACAACCATCACCACATTGTTTGCTCTCAGTCCCAAAATCTCGTGGGAAATCTGGGATCGAGCCATCAAAATCATGGTGCTGGGATTTCTGGTTCCGGTGCTGATGATGACGCAACGCCGCATCCACGCCATGATTTGGATGGTTGCGATTTGCCTGGGATATTTCGGTGTGAAAGGTGGTTTGTTCACCCTTATTACGGGCAGCGGAAGTCATGTCCTGGGCCCAGCCGCCACTCAGATCGGCGACAACAACAATCTGGCCCTGGCGCTTGTCATGTCGCTGCCGCTGATGAACTACCTGCGCTTGCGGACGGGAAGCACGGTGACGCGGATCGGGTTGCTTTTGGCGATGGTAGGAACCACCTTCGGCGTCATGGGCACCAACTCCCGGGGCGGCTTCATCGGACTGGGGGTGATGGCGGCCTATCTTTGGTGGAAATCATCCCGCCGCTTTGCCTTGTTGCTGGGCACCCTTGCCGTCATTGTTCCTGCCTATCTGTTCATGCCGGCAAGCTGGTACGACCGGATGGGCACTCTGAAAGATGTCAGCGCCCAGACGACATTCCAGACTCGTTACGATGCCTGGATGGTCAATTTGAACATCGCCATGGCCCGGCCGTTCACGGGCGGCGGCTTCGCGTCGAGTGAGGATGGCGACGTTTATCGTGTTTACAGCTACGGCAAATCCTTCTACTTGGACCCCAGGACCGGCGAAACCGGCGGTCATGCGGCACACAGCATCTATTTCCAGGTTCTAGGCGATCATGGTTTTTTGGGCTTCGGGGTCTATTTTTCCCTGCTTTTCTCCGCCTTGCTTCTGCTCCGGCGAATCCGAAAAAGGGCCCGTATAATTCCACAGATGGCATGGGCCGCGGATCTGGTGGCCATGATCCAGGTATCGTTCCTGGCCTTCTTCGTTTCAGGCGCCGCACTTAGCATGGCCTATTACGATATGGTCTACGTCTTCATCGGCATCGCGCTGACGCTGGATCAGATGCTCAAGGATCACAAAGATAAGCCCGTGGAAGCAGAGACCCCCGTACCGGTCGTAGCGCAGGCACGAAGCGGAAGAAAATGGAGAGCGCCCGCACACGCCGTCTAGCGTCGCGAATCGTTCAGCACCGCGCAAGGACCAAGCAGGGCCATCTGGCAGGAAAGTTCGACAGATGATCTTTATTTTCAGTTCGGCCCGCAGCGGTTCCACCTGGCTCGCAAAAGCGTTCGACAGCCATCCCGACACCATTTACCGGCACGAACCGGATATTGTGGATCGCGGCAACGACTTGCTGCCCTATTGGTTCGAAGACGATTCCAGGGGTTCTGAAGAACAAGCAAAAATCTACTTGGAACGCCTGTTGTCGAACCGCAATTTGCGCACCGTCGGCACCCAGCCGTTCTTTCGCAAATCCTATCGCGGCGACATGGCAAGAGGAATCCACGCCAGCCTCATCTATCTGGGCAAGGGCCTAGAAAAGGCCGGTCTCGCCAAAATGGCGCAGAACATAACGATTCCCGATCTGGCTAGAACAGGCGTCACGCCCAAGATCGTTATCAAGTCGGTTAGCGCCTTGGGACGAGCCGAGGCGCTGATCAAGGCCAATACCGCCGTTGCGCCGGTGCTGTTGTTGCGTCACCCCTGCGCCTATGTGAATTCCTATTTGCGGGGCAATCAGCTTGGCGTGATGCCGCCACCGCGCCCGCTCGGCGACCTGCTCAAGACGCGATCGGCGCGCCGGCTGGATGCCGGGCGCGCGGTATCGAGCGCAGGCGGGCTTGTGGAAACGCTGGCCTGGGATTGGCTTCTGGCCAATTGCGAAGCCTATCCGGCGATTTCCCAAAAGGGCGCCGTTCTGCGCTATGAAGATTTGACCCAAAATCCGGAATCGCAATTGCGCGCTTTGTTTTCCAAGCTCGACTTGGAATGGTCCGATACCACCACTCAATTTCTAAAAGCGTCATCGGCCGGCGATGGATCTTATTATTCCCTGGCCCGTGATCCGGTCGCGGCGGCCAACAAATGGAAATCGCAGTTGCCCCCCCAACATATCGAGCAAATCCGCAATATCGTCTGCCGGGATCCGATTGGGGAGCGCTACTTCGGCTAGCAAGGCGGCTTAGCAGTTAACCAGCTGGCAAGGCGCAGCGTGTGTTAACGGCCGTCGCGGTGTGACAAAAAATCATGGAACTTCCAAAGGTTGCACGAGTTCCCGATTTACCAGGAACTTGAAATACTTGTTTAACGGGTCTGGTATAGACCTAGCTTACCGGGCAAACTTAACCCGATTGGGCCTCGCAGAGACCTGCGACGGTCGATGCGATATGGGCTAAATCATTATGCAACCTTGGAAAATCCTCCTTCGAACCTATTTGGCCGGCACCTGGCATTACCGCTGGATCGGCATGGGCGTCGCCTGGGCGGTTTGCGTCCTTGGCTGGCTGGGCCTAGCGCTTGTTCCCAACAAATTCCAAGCGGTGGCGATGATCTATGTCGACACCGACACCATGATGGCGCCTTTGCTGAAGGGGCTGACCGTTTCCACCGACCCGCAACAGCAGGTGTCGGTGATGCTGAACACCCTGTTGGCGCGACCCAACCTCGAACAGGTCGTGCATCTGACCAATCCCCAGGCCAACAGCTTGTCCAATGCCGACATGGCACGGCAGGTGAAACGGCTCCAGGACGGCATTGAGATCACGCCGCTCAACACCAAGAATCTGTTTTCGCTCTCCTATACCGATCCGGATCCCGACAAGGGTCTGAACGTTTCCCAAACGCTGCTTTCGATCTTTGTGGACTCCAACATCGGCAGCAAACGCCACGATCTGGAAGGCGCTCAATCGTTCCTGGACACCAAAGTCAACGAGTATGAAACGCTGGTTCGCCAGGCGGAACAGCGGCGCATGGCATTCAAGCAGGCGAACCTGGATGTGCTGTCCTCGTCCGTCACGCCGGATCAGGCGCGCCAGCAGGTGGAAGCCGCCAGGCTTGCGCTGGGCGGCGCCCAAGCGCGGCTTTCCAGTCTGCGCGGACAACTCGCTGCCATTCCCAAGATCATCTATATCGACGGTCCCGGTCCGCTGATCGTCAGCACCAGCCTGGGCAATTCCGCCGTCGGCGGCCGCGGCGGCAGCCTGTTTCAGCGCCTGGCGGACGCCAAGCAAAACCTGCTTGAGCTTCGTTCGAAATATACCGACGAATATCCCGATGTGATCGCGGCCAAGCGCGAAGTCGCCCATCTTCAGGCCGAACTCGCCAGCACCCCGCCCACCGGATCACAAGGCTCGGGCAACCAGTCGATTCCCAACCCCGTCTATGTCCAGACCCAAAGCAAGGTTTCCGACGCCATGACGGAGGTCGCTCTGCTGGCGCAGCGGCTGCGCGATGCCGAGACCGCGCTGGTCAATGCAAAGAATGTCGGCTCCAAGGCCATCGAGATCAGCGCGCAGTTCGCCAATCTGGACCGTGACTATGACCTGGTTCACAAGACCTATCAGGATCTGCTCGCCCGCCGCGAATCCGCCAAGCTGTCGCAATCGGTCAATGATGAGCAATCCTCGATCAATGTGCGTATCGTCGAGCCGCCCAAAAAGGCGCCCTTCCCGGTCGCGCCGAACCGTCCCCTGCTGAACTCCATCGTCATTCTGGTGGGTCTGCTGGCCGGATTGGCGGCCACCGTCGGTCTTAGCATCAATGCCGGACGCTTCTTCGCCAAGGAACAGCTGACATCGGAGTTCGATTATCCGATCATCGGTGTCGTGGGACGTCTGGCGCGTGCTGACGATGCGTTGAACACCAAGCGCGCCTACACCGCAATGGCGGCATGTACAGGCTTATTGCTATGCGGATATCTCGTCGTGCTGGTTGCGCTGGACGCGTCTTTCCGCCTGACGCTGCGGAGTATGCTATGACGGACAAGCCGCCGACCTCCTTGAATTTGATCGAACGCATGGCGCAGCGCCTAGAAAAGGAAAAGGCCGCCGGCTCCGTGCCGCCCCCTTCCGTCAATGTGATCGGAAGAGCGATGGAGCGGGACGTGCTTGGCGGCGATGCGGCCCCCAAAGTCCCGCTCCCTCAGAACGGCATGATCCGCGAACAGCTTCAGCCGCAGCCACCCGCCGCCCGCCGCGACGGCGTTTCCATGGTGGGTCCGGCTGCTGAGCCGGTACGCGCTGCCGCGCCCAAGGCGCCCGAACCGCTGCGTCCCCATGGCGCCACCCTGCCGGGCAAGACCGTGCGCCTGGACTTCCGCGCCTTACGCCAGAACGGGTTGATCACACCCGACAATATGACCTCGGCCATCTCCAACGAGTTTCGCGGCGTCAAGCGCCGGCTGTTGCAGAAGGTTCGCGATCCGCAGACCCGCGCCACCGTCAGCAACCTGATCATGGTCACCAGCTCCTTGCCGGGCGAAGGAAAGACCTTTTCCTCGATCAACCTGGCCTTGAGCCTGGCGGCGGAACGCGGTTTGCAGGTGCTGCTGATCGATGCGGACGTCATCCGTCCGTCCGTCGGCAACATGTTCGTGGCGCCGCCCACCGAAGGATTGACCGATCTTTTGAGCGGCAAAGTCAGCCATGTTTCCGATGTGCTGTACCGCTGCGCCGACATCCCAAATCTGGCCGTGATCTTTGCCGGCAATCCCAGCGCCAACACCCCGGAGCTGATCTCCAGCGGCCGGATGGCCAATCTGTGCCGCGAATTGTCGGCCCGTTATCCCGATCGCGTGATCGTGATCGACACTCCGCCAGTTCTGGCGTCGACCGAGCCCGCGATCCTGGCCAGCTACATGCATCATCTGATCATGGTGGTCGCCGCCGATCAGACGGACCGGCACCAGCTGCGCAAGTCGCTGGAGACCATCGCCTCCTGCCAAAGCATCAGCCTGCTGTTCAACAAGGCGCCCAGCTGGAACGAGGCCGAATATATTGCTTACTACGGGTATGCCAACACGGTGACGTCGACCGCGCCCGCTGAGTCTTAGTTTGCGGGTGGGTCATGTATACGAGCTTCTATAAGCTGCGCGCCGAACCCTTCCTTCTGACGCCGGACGAACGCTTTTACTTCGAGAGCAGCGTTCATTCGCAAGCCATGGCGCATCTGACCTATGGCCTGAAGCGGGGAGAAGGATTCATCGTCATCACCGGTGACGTTGGGGCGGGGAAAACCACGTTGGTCAAGCGCCTGATCGCCACCATCGATCCCAGCAAGATCGTCGCCGCCCATGTCGTGACCACCTCACTGTCCGGTCACGACTTGCTGAAGATGGTCGCGGCGGCCTTCGGCCTGCGCGATCTGCCACAGGACAAGAGCGGCATCCTGCTCAAGCTGCAGGAGTTCTTCAACGCCACGCACCAGCAAGGGCGGCGGGCGCTGCTGATCGTGGACGAAGCGCAAAATCTGTCGGAAAGCGCGTTGGAAGAACTCAGAATGCTGTCGAATTTCCAGGTGCAGAACGCCGCGCCCTTCCAGAGCTTTCTGGTCGGCCAGCCGCAGTTTCGCCGGATCATCGCCAATCCGGACCTGGAACAGCTGCGCCAGCGCGTGATCGCCTCCTATCATCTGGGGCCCTTGAGCAGCCTGGAATCCGGCAATTATGTGCTGCACCGGCTCAAGCAGGTCGGCTGGACGGGCGACCCCTCCTTTCCGATGAGTACGATCGGCGCCATTCACCAGCACACCGGGGGCATTCCCCGCCGCATAAACGCGCTGGGCAATCGCTTGATGATCCTGGGCTATCTGGACGAACTGCATACCTTCACGGCGGAAGACGTCAACCGCGTGGCGGCCGATCTGGCGAACGAAAACGAGGCGGCGGATACGCAGGACGGCATACCGGCGCCGGCCAATCAAAATGCGCAAAGCACCGCTTCCCTGGCCGCGCGCCTGGACCGTATCGAGGAGCGTTTGGACAAACAGGAAGCCTATACACGCCGCGCCGGCACGATCATCCAGCAAATTCTCAACTTGGCGAATTCGGACGCGCCGTAGGCCTGGAGCCTGCTGCGAAAGGGGCAATCGTGATTATCAATCCACTGGACAATGATCCGATCGTCGGCTGGCGAAGGCGTCCGGTCCAGAATCTCACCGGCTCGCCCCTCAACGCCATGACGGTGGATGTGGAAGACTATTTCCAGGTCGAGGCCTTTTTTCCCCATATCGCCCGCCAGGAATGGGACCGGCGCGAATGCCGCGTGGAACGCAATGTCGAGCGCATTCTGCAACTCTTTGCCGACACCGACACCAAAGCCACGTTTTTCACGCTGGGCTGGATTGCCGAACGCTATCCCCAACTGGTCCGGCGCATCGTCGAAAACGGCCATGAATTGGCGTCTCACGGCCTGGCGCATTATCGTGCCGATCACCAATCGCGGCAGCAATTCCTGGCCGATGTGACGCGCGCCAAGACCTTGCTGGAAAATATCGGCGGCGTGGCCGTCAACGGCTATCGCGCCACGTCCTTCTCCATTTCCCGCCGCAATCTTTGGGCGCTGAATGCGCTGGACGAAGCCGGTTACAAATACAGTTCCAGCACCTTTCCGATTCAGCACGACCTGTATGGGATTCCGGAACAGCCGCGCTTTGCTTTTTACCCTTTTTCCGACAGCCAATTCGTGGAAATTCCCATCACCACCCTTCGCCGTTTCGGCCGCAACTGGCCTTCGGGCGGCGGCGGCTATTTCCGCCTCTTCCCCTATGGTCTTTTCAAGCGCAGCCTCAAGGCGATCCGCGCCGAAGACCGCCAGCCCTGCACCTTTTATTTCCATCCCTGGGAAATCGATGCGGATCAGCCCCGGATCCCCGGAACGTCGCTGAAGACCCGCGTGCGGCACTATTTGAACCTCAACCGCACATTCGACCGGCTCAGAATGCTGCTCAACGATTTCCGCTGGTCCAGCGTCGATCAGGTGTTCTTCGCGCAATCCGCGTCAAGACAATGATCCGCAGCAGCCTGTTTCTGTGCCATCGCCTGCCCTACCCGCCGAACAAGGGCGACAAGATCCGCTCGCATGCCTTGCTGCGCCATCTCGCCCAGCGAGGGCCGGTTCATCTGGCCTGTTTCGTGGACGATCCCGACGATTGGCAACATCTGGACACGGTGCGAAAACTGGCGGGCGGGGATTGCTATTTCGAGCCGCTCGGCCCCGCCGCCAAGATGTGGCGCAGCCTGACAGGCCTTGCCACCGGCAAGCCGCTCACCACCGTCTGTTTCGGCAGCGCTGGGCTTCAGCAATGGGTCGACCGGACCCTTGCCGGCAAAGCGATCAGCGATGTGGTGGTGTTCGGGTCCGCCATGGCGCCCTATCTGCTGAAGAGCAGCTTTCCGGCTCACCGCGTCCTGTTCGACATGGTCGATATCGATTCCGACAAATGGAAACAGTATGCGGCAGGATCGCGCGGCGCGGTCAAATGGCTCTATCAACGCGAGGCGCACAAACTGGAGGCGCTGGAATGCCAAGCCGCCAAGGCCTTTGGCGCCACCTTGCTGGCGTCCCAGTTCGAGGCCGATACCTTCAAGCGCATCGCGCCCGCCAGCGCCTTCAAGATCGGCGGGCTGACCAATGGCGTGGATTTGGAGCGCTCCTCGCCCGATGCGCTGCAAAACCCTTTCACGGCGGGCGAGTTGCCCATTGTGATGACCGGCCGCATGGATTACCGGCCCAACCATGAGGGCGCACTGTGGTTCGCGGCGCAGGTGCTGCCGCATGTCCTGAAATCGGTGCCGCACGCCAAAGCCTATTTTGTCGGCTCCGGCCCGCCCCCTGCCCTGCGCCGCGCCGCAGGGCCCAAGGTGACCGTGACGGGTGCGGTACCCGATGTGCGGCCCTATCTTCAATTCGCCCGCGCCGTCGTCGCCCCTCTGCACATCGCCCGCGGCGTGCAGAACAAGGTGCTGGAAGCCATGGCCATGGAAAAACCGGTTGTCGCCACGCATGACGCCACCCGGTCGCTGAACGTCAAGGCCGGGCACCATCTTTGGGTGGAGAATGACCCTGGGCGCTTCGCCGCGGCGGTGGTAGAGGCTCTGCAAGCGCCCGAGCGCGAGGCGATGGCCAGGAACGCGCGCAAATATGTGGAAGATCATCACAACTGGCCGGACATCTTGAAAAGCGTGGACGACCATTTGGAAGCCTTGCGCTTGCCGTCCCTGTCCGTGCCTGAACCCGCGCTCAATTTTTCCCGCGCCGCGGGCGGCCGTCCCATCAAGCCTGCGGCCCCGTGCCAGCCATGACCAGCGCGGCCTTGTCCGATTCCAATCAGACTATCTCCCGTGTCTGGCTTCGGCACGGCGCCGTGCTTGCCGTGATGCTGCTTTTTGTGGTCCTGGCGTTCCACAATTCGGTCCGGGCCGCGCTGCAGGTTTGGTGGGTGTCGCCGACCTATTCCCACTGTTTTCTCATCATCCCGATTGTTGCCTGGCTGATTTGGGAGAAATGGCCGGATCTGGCAAAAATCACGCCCAGCCTGGCGCCGCTGGCGCTGGTCCTGATCCCCTTTCTCAGCCTGGGTTGGTGGCTGGGCGAGTTGTCCGCCATCAACGAAATCCAGCAATATGCCGTGGTCGGCATCATGCAAGTTCTCATCGTCGCCTTGCTGGGCACCCAGGTGGCGCGCGTGGCGTGGTTTCCCATCCTCTATTTGATATTCCTGGTGCCCACTGGGGAATATCTGATCGGCCCGATGCAGCAATTTGCCACCCGCTTTGCCGATACCGGCCTCAATCTCCTGGGCATTGTGCACTATACCGAGGGCACCATCCTCGAGCTCGCCAACGGCCGCTTCGAGGTCGCGGAAGCCTGTGCGGGCCTGCGTTTTCTCATCGCCACCGTGACGCTGGGCGTGTTGTTTTCCTACATGATGTTCCGCAAACTCTATAAGGCCGTGCTGTTTCTGATCGCCTGCATCGCGGTCCCCTTGATCGGAAACGGACTGCGCGTTGTGGGCATCATCGTTCTGGCGCACTTTACCAACAACGAATATGGCGCGGGCGCCGATCACATCGTCTATGGCTGGGGCTTCAATATCGCCATCCTGCTGGTGCTGGGCGTTTTGGGCTCGTTCTTTCGCGATGATGTCGAGAGCAAGAGCGCCGCGCCGCCGGCATCGCCGCGCTCGCGGGCCGCTCTGGCGCCGGTGACGGCGCTGGCCGCGCTATTGATCGGCACCGGACCCGCATTGGCCTGGTGGCACAACAATTATTTCACCAAGCCCGACCTTCAGGCTCTGACCGCGCAGTGGGATATACCCGGTTGGCACCAGGGACCGCCCTCCGCCTTCTGGCATCCGCATTTTACCGGCGCGGATGCGCAAATCCTGGCATCGCTGATGCGCAGCGAAAGCCGGCTTGTGACCCCGGTGGACTTTTTCATCAGCTATTACGCCCGGCCCCGTCCCGGACATGCCATGACCGCCCATGTCAACAAGCTATGGGACGAGAAGGAATGGTCCGCCTCCAACCGCCGCATCACCATGGCGAAGTTCGGACGTACCGACATCCCGTTTCGGGAATCGGTGATTGCCTCGTCCATGGAGAAGCGGATCGTCTGGTCTGTCTATTGGGTCAACGGCCATTTCACCCCCAGTCCGTTTCGGGTGAAATTGCTGCAAACCGCCGCCGCCTTGCAGGGCCGTGAGGGGCAGGCCGTGATCGCTTTCTCTACCCCGATCGACGGCACGATCGAGGACGCCCGCGCCCATCTGTCCCGGGCGCTGCTGAGCCTGGACCAGGTGACGGCGCGGCTCAACCAGGCAAATCAACCGGCGCAAAGCGCGTCCGCGAAAGGGCCGTGAGACGTGTGCGGGATAGCCGGCTGGTTTGATCAAACGGGCGAGCGTGCGCCGGATCGCGGTTTGGTGCGCGCCATGACCGACGCCATCCACCATCGCGGCCCGGATGGCGATGGCTATCATTTCGAGCCCGGTCTGGGCCTGGGCCATCGCCGCCTGGCGGTGATCGACCTGGTCAGCGGCGCCCAGCCCATGTTGACGCCTGACAAGGCTATTTGCCTGATCTTCAATGGCGAGATTTTCAATTTCCGGGAATTGCGGCAGGACCTGCAACGCCGCGGCCATAGCTTTGCCACCCAATCCGACACCGAAGTCATTTTGGTGGCCTGGCAGGAATGGGGGCGCAATTGCGTTGACCACCTGACCGGACAATTTGCCTTCGCCCTTTGGGATCAGCGCCAACAGCTCCTGTTCCTGGCGCGCGACCGGCTGGGCGAAAAGCCGCTCTACTATGCGCATCTCGCCGACCAGACCCTGATCTTTGGATCCGAATTGAAGGCGCTAACGGTTCATCCCGGATTGGAGCGCCGGATCGATCCCTGCGCGGTGGAGGAGTTTTTTGCGCTGGGTTATATCGCCGAACCGCGAACCATCTACAGCACGGTGCGCCAATTGCCGGCCGGCACAACGCTGGCCCTGCACCGCGGCCATAAGCCCGAAATCAGGGCCTATTGGGACCCGGCCCCGGCCACCGTCAGCAGCAGCGAATTGGCCAATTTGGACGATGCGTTGCTGGAGCGTTTGGGCGGTATCGTAAAATCCCAGCTGGTGGCGGACGTTCCGGTCGGCGCCTTTTTGTCCGGCGGGGTGGACTCCAGCGGCACGATGGCGCTGATGGCGCGTGCCGCCAAAGACCCGATCATGGCTTTTACGATCGGATTCAATGATCCTTCCTTCGACGAGACGGCCTATGCCAGCGCGGTGGCCAAGCATTACGGTTCCCACCACATCATCGCGCGGATGCAGGGCGATGAACTGGATTTGGTCGAACGTCTCCCCGCGATCTTTGACGAGCCCTTTGGCGACAGTTCCGCCCTGCCCAGTTATCGCTTGATGCAGCTGGCGCGCAAATCGGTGACCGTTGCCCTGTCGGGCGACGGCGGCGACGAGCTGTTCGCCGGCTACCGGCGCTACGGTTTCCATGCCCGGGAAGAGAGCATCCGGCGCTGGCTGCCGGGGGCCATCCGCCAGCCTCTGTTCGGCACGCTGGCGTCTCTTTATCCCCAACTCGACCGCGCGCCGCGTTTCCTGCGCGCCCGCCATACCTTCCGTGAGTTGAGCGCCGATTCCGTCACCGGCTATTTCTGGAACTTGTCGGTGGTGGGCGACGATATGCGCCGCGCCTTGTTCTCAGATGGACTGAGCAAGGCTCTGAACGGCTATCATGCCGTGGATGTGGTGGCGCGCCACGCCAAGGCCGCGCCCACCGACGATCCGGTGACGCAGGCCCAGTATGTCGATCTGAAATCCTGGTTGCCCAGCGATATTCTGGTCAAGGTCGACCGCACCGCCATGGCCAACAGCCTGGAGGTCCGCGTCCCCATGCTGGACCATCATTTTGTCAATTGGGCGCTAGGGCTGCCGTCCGCCGTCAACCGCCGTGGCAGCGAAGGCAAAATTCTGTTGAAGCGCGCCTTCGGCCGTCTGGTGCCCAGGAATGTTCTGCACCGGCCCAAACAGGGCTTCTCCGTGCCGCTGGCGCGCTGGTTCCGCGGCACGATGGGACGCCATCTGGAACAGAAACTGGCTTCCAAAACCGGCTTGGCCTGCGCCGACTATTTGAACGGCGATACCATCCGAAGCCTGATTGCCCAGCACCAAAGCGGCCGCCTGGACAATAGCCGGGCGCTTTGGCTGGTCTGGATGTTCGAGGAATTCATGGAGACGCAACGCGGCGCCCAGGCCCAAGACCGCTTCGCGGAACGCGTTAGCGCGCAGTAACCGCGCTTTGCGGATTTTGCCGCCGCAGCAAGGCAAAGATCAGGCCTAGAATAACCGCAAGCAAGGCATCGGTGATCTCCGCCGAACGGGACACCATGAACATCTGCAACACACTGGTGGCAAGCAGGATGGCGGCTTGCAACAACACAGCGGTCCGCAAATGCAGACCCGAAGTAGTCAAGAGCAGGATCGACACGCCATAGAGATAGAATTTCTCCCCCAGAACCATCAGATTGACCTGCAGGGAACCGTGCAGGACGGCGAAAAACGGCACCCATTGAAACGGCCTGACCGTCTCGGACCATTGCCAGGGCAAAAGGCGGCTCATGACGATCACCGCCAGCATCAGCAGGGCCAAGACAGGAGCGCCGGCGCGCGGGTAGCGCAGCAGAAACGGCGCCAGCGCAAGGGCCAAGCCTGCGCCCATCAAGTCCGGCAAGCCGATGGCCTGCGAAACGATCACGATTTTTGCGGCAAAGAAGGCCAGCATCACCGGCAGGAGATAGGACATGGTTCGGCTGGGCTTGACCCCCGCGCGAAAAAGAAAAATCACGCTCAGCCAAAGCACCGTGTAGCGAAAAATGCTCTGGGGCTCGGTATTGGGATAGAGCAGCAGCGGCTTTAGACTGTTCCAGTATTTGTGCAGATCGATGGTCGGCACATAGGGAAACAGGCGCCAGCCCAGCCACGCCA
>DATEEB010000195.1:0-6876 GCA_035281345.1 Rhizomicrobium sp.
GGGCGCCGGATCGCTGATCGCCACCGCGCCAGGAGACGGGATGCCCTATGACATGGTTTCGCGCTTTTTCGCGCCCTATTACGGGGTTCCGGAAGACCCGGTGACGGGCTCAGCGCATTGCGCCCTGACGCCGTTCTGGGCCAAGCGATTGGGCAAGAAGACGCTGAAGGCACGCCAGGCGTCGCCGCGCGGCGGCGATCTCTTGTGCACCGACAATGGCGCGCGCACCATCATCCAGGGTGATTGCGCATTATATCTGACGGGTGAAATCGCGCTCTGATCTCAAATCGGTCGTGCCTGTCAGGAATGACGCATACGCCGATTTTTTTCGAGACCCGCCAATAGTTTGCGGTTTTCACACGCAATTTCATCGATTCTTGCGTTGACGCGACCTGGCGCGGGCGCCTATATCGGCGGTGGGCCACGCCTCCCCAACGAGGCGCTATCATTCTGGAAGGAATGAACCGCGATGACTGACGTTGCCAAAGAAGGCAAACATCCGGCTGTGCGTCCCGCGCGGCCTTTTTTTTCGTCCGGACCCTGCGCCAAGCGCCCCGGTTGGACCCCCGAAGCCCTTAAGGGTGCGCTGGTGGGACGGTCCCACCGCTCCAAACCCGGCAAGGCCAAGCTGAAAGACGCCATCGAGCGCACCAAGAAACTTTTGGGCGTGCCCGCCGGCTATCGCTGCGGCATCGTACCGGCGTCCGACACCGGCGCGGTGGAGATGGCGCTGTGGTCGATGCTGGGTGCGCGTCCCGTCGACCTGTTTGCCTGGGAAAGCTTTTCGGAAGACTGGGTCACCGACACGGTGAAGCAGCTTAAGATCAAGGATGCCCGCACCTTCAAGGCGCCTTACGGCGCCTTGCCCGATCTTGGCCAATACGATCCCACCCATGACGTAGTGTTCGTGTGGAACGGCACCACCAGCGGCGTGAAGGTGCCGGATGGCGACTGGATCCCCGCGGACCGCCAAGGCCTGACCATTTGCGACGCGACCAGCGCCGCCTTCGCCATGGATTTGCCCTGGGACAAGTTGGACGTCGTCACCTTCTCCTGGCAGAAAGTGCTGGGCGGCGAAGCCGCGCACGGAATGCTGATCCTGAGCCCCCGCGCCGTGGCGCGGCTTGAGAGCTACACGCCGCCCTGGCCGATGCCCAAGATTTTCCGCATGACCAAAAGCGGCAAGATCGTGGAAGGGATTTTCGAAGGCGAAACCATCAACACGCCGTCCATGGTGGCGGTAGAAGATTATCTCGACGCGCTCGACTGGGCGGAAGGCGTGGGCGGCCTCAAGGGCTTGATCGGGCGCTCCAATGGCAATCTGCAAGCCTTGGAGCAATGGGTCGCCAAGACCGATTGGGCCGGATTCTTGGCCAAGGATGCCGCGATCCGCTCCAACACCAGTGTCTGTATCGCCATCACCGATCCCCTCTTCGCCGCCTTGCCGGACGACGCCAAGACCGAGAAGATCAAAAAGATGTGCGCCCTGCTGGAGAAGGAAGGCGTGGCGCTGGACATTGCCGGCTATCGCGCCGCGCCGCCGGGCCTGCGCATCTGGTGCGGCGCCACCGTGGACAAGAGCGATATTGAGGCGTTGACGCCTTGGCTGGATTGGGCCTTCCAACAGATCAGGGACTGAACGTACAGCGCAGATTTCATGCCGCAACCGAGCCATTCGCCCATAACCTGAGCCTCGCCAAGGAGCGCCCATGCCCAAAGTCCTGATCGCCGACAAACTCTCCCCCGCTGCTATCGCCATCTTCAAGGACCGCGGCGTTGAGGCCGAGGTGAAGACCGGCCTTTCCAAGGACGAATTGATCGCGATTGTGGATCGCTATGACGGCATCGCCATCCGCTCGGCCACCAAGATCACCGCCGATGTGCTCAAAGCCGCCAAGAAGTTGAAAGTGGTGGGCCGCGCCGGCATCGGGGTCGACAATGTGGACATTCCCGCCGCCACCGCCGCGGGCGTAATCGTGATGAACACGCCCTTCGGCAATTCCATCACCACCGCCGAACATGCCATTTCGCTGATGCTGGCCCTGGCGCGCGAGCTGCCCGCCGCCAATGCCTCGACCCAGGCGGGTAAGTGGGAAAAGAACCGCTTCATGGGGGTGGAGATCACCGGCAAGGTGCTGGGGCTGATCGGCGCCGGCAATATCGGCAGCATCGTCGCCGACCGCGCCAAGGGACTGAAGATGCGGGTCATCGCTTTCGATCCCTATCTGTCCCAGGAGCGCGCCGACGATTTGGGAATCGAAAAGGTGGCATTGAACGATCTGTTGGCGCGCGCCGATTTCATCACTTTGCATGTG
This sequence comes from Rhizomicrobium sp., assembly GCA_035281345.1. Lineage (GTDB taxonomy): Bacteria > Pseudomonadota > Alphaproteobacteria > Micropepsales > Micropepsaceae > Rhizomicrobium. The sequence continues at coordinate 2,316 of DATEEB010000195.1, forward strand.
CCCTTGACGGCGGAGACCAAGAATATCTTGTCGGCCGACGCCATCGCCAAGACCAAGAAGGGTGTGCGGATCGTCAATTGCGCGCGCGGCGGGTTGATTGACGAGCTGGCGCTGAAAGCGGCCCTGGACAATGGCCATGTCGCGGGCGCGGCGCTGGATGTGTTCGAAACCGAACCGGCCAAGGACCATGTTCTGTTCGGCAACGAAAAGCTGGTGGCAACGCCGCATCTGGGCGCTTCCACCACCGAGGCGCAGGAAAATGTCGCCCTCCAAGTGGCTGAGCAGATTTCCGACTATCTGCTCACCGGCGCCATCGCCAATGCCTTGAACATGCCGTCCCTCTCGGCGTCGGAAGCGCAAAAGCTGCGCCCTTGGATCAGCCTTGCGGAAAAATTGGGCTCCTTCGCGGGCCAGTTGACCGGCACCAGCCTGACCGCGATCGAGATCATTTATGAAGGCACGCCGTCGGCGCTCAACACCAAGGCGTTGACGCAGGCGGCTTTGGCGGGCCTGCTCAAACCGATCCTGACCGAGGTCAATATGGTCAATGCCCCGGTGATCGCCAAGGAACGCGGCATCAAGGTCAGCGAGACCCGCCGCGATGCGCAAGGAATCTATGAAGGCTATGTCAAGCTGGTGGTGGACATGAGCGACGGCACAACCCGCCGTGTTGCCGGCACCGTCTTCTCCGACGGCCGCCCGCGGCTGATCCAGATCAAGGATATCGGCCTGGACGCCGAATTCGCCCCGCATATGCTCTACATCGTCAATGAAGACAAGCCCGGCTTTATCGGCAAGCTGGGCACGTTGCTGGGCGACGCCAAGGTCAATATCGCCAACTTCACCTTGGGCCGCAGCGCCCCGGGCCAAGATGCGATTGCCTTGATCGAGGTGGACGGAGCCGTGCCGGAAGCTGTGGCGGCAGCGGTCGCCAAGCTGCCGCAAGTCAAGCATGCAAAGCCGCTGGCTTTCTAAAGCAACGGACCAAAACGGCTAAAACTGCTTTGGGTTATGTATTGGAGTGCACCCCGAAATTTGTGATTTCTGTCATGCTCAAATTAGTCTGCGACGCTACCGTATTGAACGTCGCAGCATATTTTGAAATGAACGTAATCGATTGAGGACTATAATTTGGAGGAGTCGCCATCTATTTTTCCCCAACGGCTTGTGAGCTTTTGCCCAACTTACTTTTGATTACAGCGATAAATAAAGACGCGCCAATTAGCAATGCGCCTATGCAGGTTAAAATCTGCCCAAGAATTCCGATAACCGCGCCGGAATCGAAAAAAAATCGTTCGCGCCAAATTGCATAGCCCTCCGCATTGCAATTTATCGCATCAAGCGTGGGCGACAGATAGGGTCCGATGAAATTCAATGAATATACCGCCGCGACCGCTCCCAACACCCCGAATCCATCTAACAGACCGAGCGGGCGATAAAATCGGATGAGTTGAACTACGCCAACTACTACCCACGGCGCAGCAAGGTTCGCAAAGTTGTAGAAGTTTAAAGTGTCGATATAGAGACTTGCAAAATAGGCACAGTCTAGTTCTGACCTTCGAAGCACGATCAAAATCCAACAACTCGCAACACCCATCAAAATTGGACAAGCGGCAATCACCGCTCGAAGAGCCAATAGGGGCACGCCAGGAACTCTTGCTGTCATACTTCTTCTCAAATTCGCCGAGCAGCGATTCAAAGAATGAAATGAACGGTGCCATTGATGTTGCATACGCTACACGGACAAACAGTCACTTCAATTACTTGGAGCATCTTGGCCGCGTGAGTAATCCCGGCGACAGGAGCATCGTTTCGCCGGGAAGTACCAGTGCTGGTTGCTCTGGATGGCCGGGTCAAGCCGGCCATGGAGAGTCTGGAGGCTAACTCCGGCTTTTCGCAATAGCCTCGTGGTGCCTGATTACTTCTTTCACAATGAAGTTCAAAAACTTCTCCGCGAAATCCGGATCGAGTTTGGCGTCCTCGGCCAGGGTTCGTAGCCGCGCGATCTGCGCCGCCTCGCGCGAGGGGTCCGCCGGGGGCAGATTGTGGGCTGCCTTATACTCCCCCACCGCCTGGGTGCATTTGAACCGCTCGGCCAAAAGATGGATCAGGGCCGCATCGATATTGTCGATGCTATTTCGCAGGCGCAGCAAGTCCGGATGGGTCATGACACGCCTTTCCGCGGGGATTGCTCAATTTCCAGGCGGAATATGTTTAAGCGAAAGCCTTGGCGCACGCCAGCAAAGTCCCCCAAAGCGGATAGGGGGCGGAATTTTTTCCCGACAAGGTGAACAGACGGGGCCACCCCCCTTCCGTGACCCCACCCGGCGGTGATTAGATTTGGAGGCACAGGTGGGGCTTGCGCGACCTGCGAAAAGCAGGCGGCAAGAAAATCGATGCAGATATTCCGGGTGGTGGGAATCCTGGTCTTGGGCTTGCTGGCGGCGGGCTGCGCCTCCACGACGGCGAGCCAGGATACGACCATGGTCTATGATCCGTTCGAGGACGTGAACCGTTTTTTCTTCGATCTCAATCAAAGACTGGATCGCAATGCGGGGCGTCCGGCGGCAACCGCCTACAAAAACACCGTGCCGCAAACCGTGCGAAGCAGCCTGCACAATTTGCTCGACAATCTGGGCGGGCCGGTGACCGTCGCCAACAATCTGCTGCAAACCCGTTTCGAGGATGCCGGCGTGGCGGCGGGACGCTTTGTGGTCAACACCACGATCGGGATGGCGGGAATTTTCGACGTCGCCACCGATTGGGGCATGCCGGGCCGCAACCGCGATTTCGGGGAGACGCTGGGAACCTATGGCGTGCCGCCGGGACCCTATCTGGTGCTGCCGTTCCGCGGCTCGACCGATGTGCGTGACTTCGCCGGAAATTATATCGACGGCTATGCGACGCCCTTGCGCTATGTCCGTTATGAGGGCCGCAACTATGTCGGTTTGGTAAAATCGACTTTGGGCTCAATGGACAATCGTTCCGCCAATCTTGTCACCTTCCGCGACATCGAACGCGCCAGCGTCGATTATTACGCCACCATGCGTACCTGGTACATGGAACGCCGGGCGCGGCTGATCGAAAACCGCTCCGTCAGGACCGCCGAGCTGCCCGATTTTTGAGCCGGTTTAGCTTTTAAGACCGCGCCAAAAATGCTCTAACCGGCGCCCATGATGGCCGTTAAACACATTGTTGCTTTTTGTTGCCGCTGGCCCTGGGCGGTGATCCTGGCATGCCTGCTGCTGGCGGGCGGTACCGGCTGGTACACAAAACAGAATTTCGCCATCAACACTGACAGCGAGCAGCTGATCGACGCCAAGGTGGGCTGGCGCGTGCGTCAGGCCAATTTCGACGCCCATTTTCCCCAGCAGACCAACTTCACCGTGGTTGTGGTGGACGGCGTCACGCCCGAACTGGCGGAATCCGCAGCCGCGCGGCTGACGGAAAAACTCAGCGCCAATCCCGCGCTGTTCACCCATGTCCGCCGTCCCGATGGCGGCGCCTTTTTCAACCAGAACGGGTTGTTGTTCCTGCCGCTCAAGGAGGTTCAGGACACCAGCCAGCAGTTGATCAAGGCCCAGCCCTTTCTGGGGGGGCTGGCCTCTGACCCCTCTTTGCGCGGGATCATGACCAACCTATCCACCGTACTTTTGGGCGTGAGCGCGGGCGAAGCCAAGCTGGCCGATTTCGGCCGCGCCATGTCCCAGTTCGCCGATGTGTTCGCCGCCGCGGCCACCCAAGACAAGGACAATGGAGACAAAGACAATGGAAAGATCGCGTATCTATCCTGGCGGTCCTTGATCACCGGCGCCCCCGCCCGGCCGGAAGAGTTGAGGCGCTTCATCGAGGTCAAACCGCGTCTGGATTTCAATGCGCTGGAGCCGGGCTTGGAAGCCAGCAACGCCATCCGCGCCCAGGCGCGCGCCTTGGGATTGACGCCGGAGCGTGGCGTGCGCATTCGCTTGACCGGGCCGGTGCCCTTGGCGGACGAGGAGTTCGCCACCATCACCGATCGCGTCGAATTGATGGTGGGGGCCATGATGGGCGGGGTCTTGCTGATCCTGTGGCTGGCGCTGCGCAGCTTCAAGATCATCTTCGCCATTCTGGTGACGCTGTTCGTCGGTCTGGCCATCACCATGGGGCTGGGCCTGAAAGCGGTGGGCGTGTTCAACATCATCTCCATCGCCTTCATCGCTTTATTTGTGGGACTAGGGGTGGATTTCGGGATTCAATTTTCCGTCCGCTACCGCAGCGAACGGTATCGCAACAACAATCTGGCCCAGGCGCTGGCCGCCGCGGGCAATGGCATCGGCATTCCTCTGGCGCTGGCCGCCGCCGCCACCGCCGCGGGATTCTTTTCCTTCCTGCCCACCAGCTATACCGGCGTCGCCGAACTGGGGTTGGTGGCCGGCATCGGGATGATCGTGGCGTTCTTGCTTGCCATCACCATGCTGCCTGCCATGCTGATGCTGCTCAACCCGCCCGGCGAGAAGGAAGATGTGGGCTTTGAAAGCCTCGGCCGCGTGGACGATTTCATGACCAAGCACCGCCGCAACAT
>DATEEB010000196.1:0-3168 GCA_035281345.1 Rhizomicrobium sp.
CCGGACCCATGCCGCGCGCCACCAACACCGCATTCTGCGGCAGGCTGCGGTCGCTGACCTCTTCACCGGTCAAATGGCGCAGCAGCCGCCGCGCCAGATCGTCAAAATCATGCGCCCGCTCACGCAGGATCGGGTCGCCCAACCGCTGCACCCGAAGGCGGGTTTCGTCCTGCACGCGTTCCACCGCCGCTTCGGCCGTCAGACCGGTGCGGACCGCGTCCCGCATGCGCTGACGCCAGCCCTGGTCATAGGCGAATAGGCGGTAGGCCTCGATCACCTCGCGCCCTTCGCCCGTCAGGTCCAGCTCACTGGACGACAGCATATCGTCCACGGATTCACGCAAGCCCGCGATGGCGTCTTCCAGTCGCTTGAGTTCGGTCACCGGATTGTCGGCGATCATGCGTTCGACCTTGACGCGCGGTTCGTGCAGGACCACGCGCCCTACCGCCACGCCGTCCGACAGGCCGTCGCCGATGAATTTGCGCGGCCGGTCAATGCGCAGTTCCGGCTCGTCCAGTTCTGCCACATTGAAGAAGCCCCCTTGCGCCACCACCTCGGCCAGCACCATGGCCACGGTTTGCAGCGCCTCGACTTCTTCCTCGGCATAGATGCGCTCGGCCTTGTTCTGGACGGTGAGCACGCCGAACACTTGGCCGCCGCGCACAATGGGCACGCCCAGGAAAGACTTGAACGGGTCTTCGCCGGTTTCCGGACGATAGGAGAAGTGCGGATCGGCGGGCGCGTCTGACAGGTTCACCGCTTCGGCGGTTTCGCTCACCAGACCGACCAGGCCCTCGCCTTCCTTCAGCCTGGTTTTGTGGACGGCGTCGGGGCGCAAGCCCTCGGTGGCGAACAGTTCCAGCACTTTGCCGGCGCGTCGCAGATAGATCGAACAGACCTCCGCCACCATATTGGAGGCGATGACGGTGACCAGCTTGTCCAGCCGCATCTGGGCGGATGTCTGCTCCGCCATGATCTCGCGCAGGCGGCGAAGAAGAAGGCGCGGACCGCCACCGGGGGACATGGTGTTACAACCTTCCCCCTCCCCTTGCGGGAGGGGGCAACATTCCGAGCAGCGCGAGGAATGTTGGGGGAGGGGTAAGGCTGAGACAGCCCCCTCCCCCGATCCGCTCGCGCTGACGCGCGACCGGCTCGCCCCCTCCCGCGATGGGGAGGGGGGAATGAAATTCAGATGCGCCAAAGGCGGCGGACATCAATTTCCTCTGCTATGAATCAATGACAGCATATCCATCTTGGCCGAATTTGACGTACCATAAACGTAAATTCGCCGCACGTCCTTCAGGATCAATGCGAGATGCCGGAATGACAAAAGGGTTGCCGTGGAAGGTTGGAAGAAAGTTTGTATCGATCCTGCTGGGGATAGCTGCGGCTCTGGGCTTTCTTTCCGGAGCGATGATCATGCTTGGAGTCGTTCCCGGCCAACTAGCTCGCGAACAGGAATATGCCCGAAATTTCCGGCAAACAGAGGCCTATGTCGTTGCTTATCAAGCGGGGCAAGGTCACCTTCCGAGCGAGGCTGAATTGCAGGTGTGGGCGGAAGGAAAAGGACTCGGCTTATTTGCTACCAATCTTACTCTTCGTGGCTGCATGAACGAATTTTTTAAAAAGGAAAAGGGCGACCGTTTTGTTATTAGCTTTTGGCGTGGCGAATGGGATGACTGTTATGCCTCGCCTTCCGGTAGAACGACGCTTTCTACTTCGACGGATTGGGGCCGCTACTTTGCGATCCATTTCTTGATGAGCGCAGTTCTGGGATTCTTTGCGTGGCTGATCTTCCCTAGGTCAAAGCGCTCAAATTTAGTCGGCTAAGCCGCATCCAGCTCATAGGCGGAATGCAGCGCCCGCACCGCCAACTCCACATATTCCTCAGCGATTAGCACGCTGACCTTGATCTCGGAGGTCGAGATCACCTGGATGTTGATCCCCTTATCGGACAGGGTGCGGAACATCATCTGGGCCACGCCGGGATGGGCGCGCATGCCGATGCCGATGATCGAGACCTTGGCGACGTCAGCGGTATGGGTCACGTCGCGATACCCGATATCCGCCGCATGGGTTTGGATCGCCGCCAGAGCGCGGCTGAGCTCGCCCCGGGTGCAGGTGAAGGTCAGATCGGTGGTCTTGCCGTCTTCCGACACATTCTGGACAATCATATCCACATTCACACCCGCATCCGCCAGAGGCCCGAAAATGGCCGAGGCGACACCCGGCTTGTCGGGCACCTTGTGCAGGGTGATCTTGGCTTCGTCGCGGCTATAGGCGATGCCGGTAACGGGTTTCTTTTCCACGATATCTTCCTCGTCGCAAAGCAGGGTGCCGCCCACATCGGGCGTGAAGGTTGAAAGCACGCGGGTCGGCACCCGGTGCAGCATGGCGATTTCCACCGAGCGGGTCTGTAGCACCTTGGCGCCCAGCGAGGCCATTTCCAGCATTTCCTCATAAGCGATCTTTTCCAGCCGCCGCGCCTTGGGAACGATACGCGGGTCGGTGGTATAAACCCCGTCAACATCGGTATAGATGTCGCAGCGCGCCGCGCCGATGCCGGCCGCCACCGCCACCGCCGACGTGTCCGAGCCGCCGCGGCCCAAAGTGGAGATGCGCGTGCCGGGCGCCACGCCTTGAAAGCCTGCCACCACCGCCACCTCGCCCTCTTCAATGGCGCGCTGCATGTCCGTCGCGGGCACGCCTTCGATGCGGGCTGAGCCATGCACGGCGCTGGTATTGATCGGCACCTGCCAGCCCAGCCAGGAGCGGGCCTTCACCCCCATGGCGTTCAAGGTGATGGCGAGAAGCCCGGAGGTGATCTGTTCGCCCGCCGCCACCACGACATCATATTCTCGCGCCTCCGGCGCGGGGGCATATTCGCGCTGGTCAGGTTTTGCCGGATCGATTGGGGCCTTGGCGGCTTCGTTGGTCCAGGCCACCAGCTTGTTGGTCTCCCCGGCCATGGCCGACACCACCACGGCAACCCTGTTGCCGCGTGCGACTTCGGCTTTCACCAGCCCCGCGACATGGCGGATGCGCTCAATGTCGGCCACCGAGGTGCCGCCGAACTTCATCGCAATCGTCGCCATTTGCCGGTTTGCCCCAATCTTCGCGGCGGCCTATGTAGACGGGGACGCATCCCGGCTCAACCCTCGAAAAGAC
>DATEEB010000197.1:0-2444 GCA_035281345.1 Rhizomicrobium sp.
CGCAATAGGGACATTCCACAAAGTTCTCGTCGCCCATTTCCAGAAAGACCTTGGGATGGCCCAAAGCGCCGCCGCCACCATCGCAGGCGACGCGGCTGGTGTCGGTTTCGACGATTTCGGGGGCCTCTACGGGCATGGGAAGGAACCTAAAACGCGGGACGCGCGGGATCATACAAGTTAAGATTGGGGGGGCAAGTAGGTAACTTGGCGCGCTTTCTGGCGAGGAATTTTGTCATCTGACCAGGAGCGACGAGCGGTCCATAGCGGCAGCGTATGGACGCCAGAGGACAAAAGGACCGCCAGAAATGGTCACGCTGAGCAAAATCTACACAAAAACCGGCGATTCCGGAGAAACCGGGCTGGGCGACGGCAGCCGAATTTCCAAGGCCAGTTTGCGCATCACCGCCATCGGCGCGGTGGATGAAACAAATTGCGCCATCGGCATGGCCCGGCTGCACGCCCAGGGCGATAGCAATGCCATGCTGGCGCGCATCCAGAATGACCTGTTCGATCTGGGGGCCGATCTCTGTACCCCGGAAGACGGACGCAAAGCAGAAGGACGCTTGCGGATTTGCGCGGCACAGGTCGAGCGGCTGGAGCACGAGATTGATGCCATGAACGAAAAACTCTCGCCGCTGACGTCTTTTGTGCTGCCGGGCGGTACCGCGCTGGCGGCACATCTGCATCTGGCCCGCGCCATCGCCCGCCGCGCCGAAGCCGCCATGGTCGCACTGGCGGGAGAAGAAAAGATCAACGCGGCGGCGCTGCGTTACGCCAACCGGCTGTCGGATCATCTGTTCGTGATGGCCCGCGCCGCAAACAACGACGGCGGCATGGGCGATGTGCTGTGGCGGCCGGGGGAGAACCGATAAGCCCCCTCACCCTCGCGCACGCTGATGCGTGCGCTCTTCCCTCTCCCCCATCGGGGGAGAGGGCAAGGACGCGAAGCGGTCCGTAGCGACAGCGTACGGACGGGTGAGGGGTTTATTCCGGCCCGAGTTTGCGTCCGAAGATAAAAGCCAGAATGACGCCTATGACACCCGTCACCGCCCAAGCCGGCATGGAAAGCGCCGAGTAAACGCCCTGCGCCATGAAGGCGGCATGGTTCTGAATCCAGCTCTTGAAGCCTTCCAGCGAACCGGGATGAAGCAGGCCCCATATCGTGTCCAGACTGCGCACGGCGAGTTCACCGCCGCGCTCCAGCGACGACACCGCGTCCGCCCCCAGCGACAATAGGGCGGTCACGATCAGGATAAGGCTGATAAGACGCATCAAAACGGCCATCGCAGACAAATAGCGCGCAGGTGACGCAGGCACAAGAATGACGGAGCGCCGGTTACCAACGGAAACAACGGGCCAAAGCAAAACCGCCCGCGAAGCATAAGCCTCGCGGGCGGGTGTTTGTGACATCAGGGCAAGATCAGGCCTGCGGCGCTTCCGCCGCTGCGGGCTTCTTGCCGATGTCTTCGCCGGTGGTCTGATCCACCTGCTTCATGCTGAGGCGCACCTTGCCGCGATCGTCGAAGCCCAGCAGCTTGACTTTCACCGCCTGGCCTTCCTTGACCACGTCCTTGGGGCTGGCGACGCGCTGTGCCGCCAATTCGGAGACATGCACCAACCCGTCCTTGGGACCGAAGAAGTTCACGAAGGCGCCGAAGTCCATCACCTTGACGATCTTGCCGTCATAGATCTGGCCCACTTCCGGCTCCGCGGTCAGACCGCGAATCCATTTCAGCGCCGCCTTGATCGACTCGCCGTCGGCGGAAGCGATCTTCACTGTGCCGTCATCCTCGACATTGATCTTGGCGCCGGTCTTTTCCACGATCTCGCGGATCACCTTGCCGCCGGTGCCGATCACGTCGCGGATCTTGTCCACCGGGATCTTGATCTGCTCGATGCGCGGGGCATGCTCGCCCAGCTCGGCGCGGGCGCCGGTCAGCGCCTTGTTCATTTCGCCCAGGATATGCAGACGGCCGCCCTTGGCCTGCGCCAGCGCGACCTTCATGATCTCCTCGGTGATGCCGGCGATCTTGATATCCATCTGGAGGGAGGTGATGCCCTCTTCGGTGCCCGCCACCTTGAAGTCCATGTCGCCCAGATGATCTTCGTCCCCCAGAATATCCGACAGCACGACATAGCGGCCCTCTTCCAGAATCAGGCCCATGGCGATGCCCGCGGTGGGCTTCTTCAAAGGAACGCCTGCATCCATCAGCGCCAGCGACGTGCCGCACACCGTGGCCATCGAGGATGAGCCGTTGGATTCGGTGATCTCCGACACCACGCGGATGGTGTAGGGGAAGTCCTCTTTCTTGGGCAGCATCGGATGGATGGCGCGCCAGGCGAGCTTGCCATGGCCGATTTCGCGGCGGCCGGGCGATCCCATGCGGCCGGTTTCACCGACGCTGTAGGGCGGGAAGTTATAGTGCAGCATGAAGGTCTGCTTG
>DATEEB010000198.1:0-13036 GCA_035281345.1 Rhizomicrobium sp.
GCTGGAACGCGGCGTGGGGGTCAAGTTCAATGGCGTCGATCGCAACAATGTCGAGGAATATTGCGTCAGCGAGGGTTGGGTTCGGCTGGCGGTGGGCAAGACGGTGGACCGCCACGGCAATGCGATGACGGTGAAATACAAGGGCAAGGTCGAACCCTATCTGAAATAGACAAAGGCCCGGTGGTGAGCCGGGCCCTTGTCTTCCAATAGGCGTCCAAATCAGCGCGTGACGATGGCGCCTCTGTCGGAAATCACGTCGCCATTCTCGATCACCGTCACATGGGGCTCACGCGCCCACTGCTTGGGGTCCCAGCCTTCCGATACGGCCGACAAGGCGATGCGGGCGCCGTCCACCGATTGCGCCTTGCAGGAAAATTCCACATTCTGCATCCGGCTGTCGCCTTCGGGGAAGGTCACGGTGGTAAAGCCGTCCTTGGGGATCGTGCCGGAATAGACCTTGTGGGTGGTGCCGTCGCGATAGGTGACGCTGATATGGGCGCAGTCCACCGTGTCGCCCAGGGCGGCGAATTGCAGTTCTTCCACCGCGCCTTCGAAATGCTCCCAACTGATATTGGTGAACCGGTCATTGGCGACATTGATCGCGCCGATCTGATGCACTTCGGCCCGGGCGGCGGTGGTGCCCAAAAGCAGGGCGGCGCCGAGAATCAGGACAGAGGATTTGGTTTTCAGGAACGGGCGCATGGAACTCTCCACATGGGTTCGTGCCCCCGGTCCCACGTAAGGAAAGACAGAGGCGCGCAAACAGTTCCGTTCCCGATTGCGGCAAAGCCAAGACGGCAAGCAAAAGGCCCGATGATAGCGCACCGGGCCTTTGCATTCTTTTTCTGCCGGGCTGGCTATTTGGCCATGTTCACAAAGGGCACGGTGTTGCCGGGCACCATGGTGGTGGGCAGCACGCCGTTCCACTTCTCGGCGGCGACCAGAGTCGGCAGACCCGGATTGTTGCGCAAGGCGTCGCCGCGCGCCTGGATAGCGCCCGCTTCGGCCTTGCCTTGCACCTCGATCTGGTGCGCCTTGGCGTCGGCCGCGGCCTTGACCTCATAGGCGGATGCGTCGGCATCGATGATGCGCTTTTGCTTGTCGGCTTCGGCCTGCTGCTGCTTGACGATGGCTTGCATGCGAAGCTCGACGGCGGTTTCATACTGCTGGGAGAAGGTGATGTCCTCGATCTGGACGCTGTCGATCACCACCGGGCCGCTGACCGATTTGCGGATGGCGGCGAAAACTTCCGCATTCAACAAGGCGCGTTTCTGGATGGCGTCGGCGGCGTCGAACTGGCCGAACACGGTCTTCACCTGCTCATAGGCGCGCGAATTGATGATGCGCGACTTCATGCCGGTGAGGCTGCCGAACTGGGCATAGACCGCCTTGGCATCGGTGACATGATAGTTCACCGCCATGGCGATGGTGGCGGGCTGCTGGTCGCGCGAATAGGCCTGCAGGCGGGTATCGCCCTCGGCGGTCTTCTCGAAGGCTTCCTTCTGGATCTGCACCGAGATCTTCTCGACAGTGGTGATGATCGGCAGCTTGAAATGTAGCCCCGGCTCGGCCTCGCCGACCACGGCGCCCCAATGCAGGATCACGCCGCGCTCACCCTCATCGATGGTGAAATAGGTGGAGAAGACCAGAATCAGCAGCCCGATGGCGGCCGCGCCGCCGGCGATGACGCCGGGTGGCAAGCCCTTCATGCCGCCAAAGCCGCCAAAGTTGATGGGCGGAATTTTGCTGGGGGTGGACCAGGGGCTGCTCATGGCGCGCACCCGGTGGATTTGATGACGGTTTGGTCACACATGATTGGTCTCCTTGGTGGGAATGGGTTTGGCAATGCCGTCCGCCCGGCGGCGGCGCTGGCTGAAAATGCAAGCTGTTGGTGATTCAAAGCGCCCCAGCGATGCGTCATTTGCGCTCCTGATCGTGTCGGAACTATGGCCCGCGCCCGTCACGCCCCTATGGCTGCGGTGTGGGCTCCGACACCGCCTTGTGCACCCAATACATCAAAACCAGGGTCACAAGCGAGATCGCAATCACGATGGCGCCCAGCCAGTTGAAGTGCCTGAGCGCGCCGTCCGGCGCCGCCACGATCACCGCGCCCGCGACGGCCGCCGAAATCCCGCCCGCCAGCTGCTGCAGCGAGGCGCTGATGGCGTTGAAGGCGCCGCGCTGGGTCAGATGCGGAATGGCGGACACCAGCGCCTGGCACGGGATGGCGCGCGAAAAGATACCGATGGAGAGCAGCACACTGGTCAGCATCACGATGCCGAGCGGGACGTGCCCGAAATTGGTCCAGACCGCCACCGTCGCCACGGTCAGACCTGCGCCGAACAAAAAGACGTTGAACTTGCCGTAACGGTCGCTGGCCTTGCCGATCAGGGGCCCGGTAAAGGCGGTGGCGATGCCGGTGACCAGATAGATGAGGGGCAGGCTGTGCATCGAAAGCCCGATATTGCCCACCATGAAGGCGGTGCCGAAGGGCATCAGCATATAGCCGCCGGTGGGAAGCAGCATGGTGAGCAGAAAGGCCAGGCGATGGCGCGGCTCCGCCACCGTGTGCGCCAGATGGGCCCAGGGGCTGCGCTCCTGCTTGTGGGAGAGATGATCCGCCACCGGCTTCATGAAAAACAGGATCACCAGCCCCGCCGGGACCGCGACGGCGACGATGGCCAGGAACGGGGCGTGCCAATTCCAGTGATTGGCGAAGAACAGCCCGGCGGGCAGGCCCAGCACCTGGGCGGCGGCAAAGGCGGTCTGGACGACGCCCATCACCCGGCCGCGCATCTGAAGCGGGAATAGGTCGGTGGCGATGGCCATTACCACCGAGCCGATCACCCCGCCAAAGAGGCCGGTGACAATCCGCGCCGCCAGCAGCGTGGGATAGGTCTGTGCCAAGCCGCAGAGCAGGGTGCCCAGCACAAAGCCGGCATAGAAGAACAGCAACAGCTTTTTGCGGTCGAAACGGTCGGCGAAACCCGCCGCCATCAGGCCCGATGCGCCGGCGCTGAAGGCATAGGCGGAGACCGCCAGCCCGAACTGCTGCGGGGTGATGTTCAGCGTCGGCATCATCATCGCCCCCAGGGGCGAGAGGATCATGAAATCCAGGATCAGGGTGAACTGCAGAAAGGCCAGCGCCGCGATGACGAATTTCTGGTAGGGGGAGAATGTCGCGCCGGGCTTTATGCCGTCTGGTGATGCCTTGTTCATTCCTGCCCGGCCGGTGAATCGCTCTTATGTAGCAGAGTAGAGTGAGGTGTAGCAGAGAGAGGCACGACCGGCGAGCCGGTCAGATCGGTTTTCGGCCTTCGAAATGATCCGAATGGTCATTTCGCCGCCTTCGGCGGACAGTCCTCAAGGACCGTTCCGAGTGACGCGCGAGCGGCCGGGCTAAACGCGTTCGGTATCGTGTCACCAGATTCAGGGATTGAGGGGATGCTGCCCAGGCGTTAGGGTTGGAACATTCAAAGGCATAAGCGCAAATTGGGGGCCGCCATGGGCGTCATGCATTCACTCGGGCATTCACTGGGGCATTCACTCGGGCGTTCCATCGGGCTGGCTTTCCTTTTGGTTTTTTGCGCCGGCCAAAACGCCTTGGCCCAGACTCGCCAGGAAGGCGACTTTGCACTCGTCAATTTCGCATTCCACGACGGTTCGAAGCTGGCTTCTGTATCGATGCACTACACCACCTTGGGCGATCCCAAATCGCCGGCGGTGCTGGTGCTGCACGGCACCAGCGGAAATGGCGCATCCCTGCTCTCGCCGGGTTTTGGCGGCGAGTTGTTCGGTCCCGGCCAGCCGCTGGATGCGGCCAAATATTTCATCATCCTGCCGGACATGATCGGCGCCGGAAAATCCGCCAAGCCTTCCGATGGCCTGAAGATGCAATTTCCGCGCTACACCTATGATGACATGGTGTCGGGGACGTACCGGCTGCTGACCGAGGGACTCAAGATCAAGCATCTTCGCCTGGTGATGGGCAATTCGATGGGCGGCATGCTGACCTGGGTGTGGGGTGAGACCTATCCGGACTTTATGGACGGGCTGGTGCCGCTGGCGTCCACGCCGGCCGCGATGTCGGGGCGCAACTGGATCACGCGGCGCATGGTCATCGAGACCATAAAATCCGATCCCGCCTGGAATAATGGCGACTATACCAGCCAGCCAAAATCCTTGAAGCTGGCGAACGCCACGTACAATTTTTCCACCAATGGCGGGACTCTGGGCCTGCTCAAACGCGCGCCCACCCGCGCGGCGGGGGACGCCCTGGTGGAGGCGCAATTGGCGCTCCCCTCGACGGCGGACGCCAACGACACGATCTATCAACTGGAGGCGTCGCGGGACTATGATCCCGTGCCGAAACTCGCCGCCATCGCCGCGCCGCTTCTGGCCATCAACAGCGCCGACGACGAACGCAACCCCCATGAAACCGGCCTGCTGGAAAAGGGCGTGGCGCAGGTGAAAAAAGGCCGCGCCTTTGTTATTCCAGCGTCGCAGGATACGCGCGGCCACGGCACCACGGGCATGGCCAGGCTGTGGAAGGAACAACTCGTAAAATTCCTGGCGGAGCTGCCAGCACTTTAGAGCCTTTTTGGATTGAAATGAACCTTCATACTCACCATGGGCGGGCCCCCCGGCCCGCGCGAAGCGCGGCCGGAGGACAAGCTTCACGACCCGCCCATCCAGGGCAACAAATACCGTGTTTGCGGCTCTGGATGGCCGGCTCGGAGGCCGGCCATGGTGAGGATAAGGGCAGCATCCGGATTATCTCAATCCAAAACGGCTCTAAAGAAGAGGCATGAGGACAGGATTGGCTGTCACGGATTACGGCGCGCGTAAGGCGCGCAGCAGCAGATAAGCGGTCGCCTCCGCCGAGCCGTCGCCGCTTAACGCGACAGCGACGAAAACATTGTCCAGCGGTGCATAAGCGAACATGGCCTTGACGCCCGGCGCGCCGCCGCTGTGGCCGACCCACAGCTGGCTCGCGGCGCCATCCTCCGGTACCTCATAGACCATCACGCCCAATCCGTAGTACGGCGCTTTGCCGAACATCGGGTACAGGTGTGCGAGCATCTGCTCGCGCGTGGCGCGGCTCACGATCTTGTCGCTGAGCACCGCGTGCCAGAATCTCACAACGTCCACAGCTTTTGCGGCCAGCGGGCCTGCGGCACCGGGAATGCGCGGATCCAAAGCGGGCTCAGCGGGGTTGGACGAGGACAAGGGTGCGATGTCTGTCGCGGGGTCGTCCGGTCTCAGAACGCGCAACTGCCGCAGGCCGAGCGGCGCGACAATATGTGCGGTCAGCGCCTGGTCGAACGGACGCTGCTCGACGATCTCGATGATGCGGCCGAGCAAGTCGTATCCGCTGTTGGTATAGCGCCATTGCTCGCCGGGGCAGAACATCGCGCCGTGCCGGCGCAGGACATGCAGCGACTCCTCAAGCGTCACGCGTTCGCGGCGGCGTACTTGCAGGTCTTCGTTGATGCTGAACAGGCCGCTGGTGTGATTGAGCAGCATCTCTATGGTGATCACCGAGCCGTTCGGAACGCCGGCGACGAACTTGGCGATCGGATCGTGCAGGGAGAGCTTGCCCGTTTCGACGAGTTTCAACACCGTCAGTGCCGTAAGTGTCTTGCCCGCACTCGCCCAATAGTGCAGGGGCGCGGCCGGCGGGCCGCCCTCGGGCGTGCCCTCCGCGCTCCACAGGCCTATGCCCGGGATACCCACCGCGACCGTCAGCGAGCGGGCCTGGGACGCCGCCATCGCCTGCTGGAACGCTTTTTTCAGCCGGGCGGCCGCCGCCTCATCGAGATCGCCGTCCAGATCGCCGGAGACGCGCAGGTCCAGCCTGCCGGCCGGTGACAGCAGCGGCGCTCCCGCATAGGGCCGCGCCATGTCGCAGCGCACTGGCTTGTAATCGGCCGCGTGCGCGGCCGTCGCGAACAGGGATGCGAGAAGCAATGGCGCCGCTTTCATTCGTCCTTCCATTTGCAGCCGATCACGCCACGGCGCGGTCTTCCCGAACTGTATATGCGTTGCGATGGGATGTGAGACATGGGGACGGGAATACCTGTCACCTTGTTCTTCACGCAGTGGCTAACCGATCGCAGGAACCGAAAGCTAGCTAGCCTCCTGCGAAAGACGTTCTGTAAGCCGTTGAAATCTTGCAGTTCCGCTGCGCTGGCCGACGGCTTTCCCAAGCTCTGAACTAATGATGGCGATGCTGGCACAACAAGTAGTGAAAGCCTCCACGGTCTTCTGGCCAGCATCAACGTCCATGCGCAGTTTGGACGCGTCAGAGATTGGGATCCTCGCGATCAAGGATTTTGCAGCTGCGGTACAACCGTACGGAAACCACACGTCGTGCTCATGGCGATAGTTGATCTGGTTTCTGACGTAGCTAAGCCAAGTACCGGCGGTTAATCCTCTGGCCCCCATCAGGGCTTGCACCTGCGCGAGTTCCGCGATCGTCTGCTGTGCATCTACCTCGTTGTTATTCGCCACTTCGGATGCGAGGCGCGTCAAGAATAGATAGAACACTTTCCAAAACGCTTCGTGCGCACCGCCCTTTTCCTCCACGCGCGCGAGCTCAAGGTCGATGGACTTGTCGGCTAGCTGAACAAGACGGAATTCATAAGTACCTGCGTTAACATCCACGGTGACGGAATACGCCTTAGCTATCTCTTGAACTATACGTGCATTGCTTCCATCTACCCTCAATAACCCACAACCCGTTGCACGCATTATTGAATGCGCTCCGAAAAATGCTGCGTAGTAGAGTTTTAAAAGCGGCCAGGCGATTGCACGATTTCGCCCGCCTTCGGTGCAGAACAAATAACTTTCCAATGAGGAAAGTGAAAAACGCTCATAATCAAAAGCGATATAGGGGACAATTTCTGCGATACCGACATTCTTGAGCCTAATGCACGGCGGGTTCGATGCCGCCTCCACGTAAAAACTTCCTGCCTCCAGCCAAGCTCTCAAACCGCCCGTACGTGGACTATCTGCGGCTAGCCGAGGGAGAAGCCGCCGAGCAAGCGGAGCATTTATGTAGTGCATGCCTACAAAGTCAGTTTGCTGCGCAGCCTCTTCTCTAAATAGTCGCGAAGAGTTGTCCAGCTTGTTCCCGCCTGCTCAAATTTCTTAGCAGGTACGTTGGCAAATGCGATCGATAATATCTCGCTGAAGTTTGAAGACGAGTAATCGCCCGAAAATTTGTCCTGCACCCGCTGCGCGACGAAGGGGAATAATCCAATAAGCGAACGAAAAACTACAGGTTTGCATACGATCGTTTCAGTGGATTTTTTCTTGAGAAGCGTGCTCGCGGCATGCAGATAGCTGTTTAGAATATCGTAAATCTCCTTAGTCTGACGCCCAGCAAACAATTCGAGTAACGGCTTGACCGCCGCGTTAAATGTAACGCGTGTTATCTTATTCTTTTCCGTCTCAAATGGGGCCATTAAACCCAGGAGCGCGCTGCCTAACGTTTTATGGAAGGCGTCGAATATCTCGCGCAGCATCGCCTCGCTTTCATCCTCGATTTCGGCGAGCCTTTTGATATCGAGCAGGAGCTGAGCGGGAACGGGGCGTTGCTTTGTGTTAATATCGATGAACAGCAAAGTCTCATCTTTGCGCGTCAGGTTGTTGTACAGAACAACAGGCACGCGCACCGTTTTTTTGGTTTTCGAAAAGCCGTAAACCCGATGCTGCCCATCGAGAATTAAAAAGGCGCCGGGCTTATCGGAAAACTCAACTGTTTTGCTCCCCCCAATGATTTTTAAATCTGCCGCCGATTGAGCAGAGAGGACAATCGAGTTCGGTATTGTTCCTCCATTTTCAATATAGCGAGCGATGTCCGCGGCACGTTTTTCGTCCAGGGTCCGTTGAAAACCCTTCTTAGGTTCTTCTTTACGAGTGCTGACAGCACAAGTACGGGCTAGCACATCGGACGGCATAGTAAGGGTGTAGAAAGTAGTATCGCCTTGACGTACTAAACTGATGCTAAATCGTAATTTCTTGGCCGTCATGTCGTCCCCAATTCGAAATATTAGAAGCTCGACCGCGCGCAACTAGGCATCAGGTTCAATACCATGCTGAAGAGGTAGTCGCTAGGTTACTGCCTCTAGTATTGCGATTGCCCAGTTGCCTGATGCCTCCGGCGAGTCGGCCCTCAGAAGAATTAAAATGACTTGCAGGAGGCAAGTGTGGCTCCCAGATTTAGCCAATCCAACGTTGGTTGACATCTATAGGCCGACCAAAATAAAAGGCCCGGTGATTGCTCACCGGGCCTTTCTGACGTCTTGTCAGTGAACGGACAAAAAGAAAAGGGCCGGAGCAATCCGGCCCTTTTGCATTTCTGGATGGATCACCCGTCCTTCGCGCGCCAAGGGCGCGCTTCGGAGGGTAATTCCAGGGCGCGTTCCGCGCCCTGGAATTAAAAGTCCATATCGCCCATGCCGCCCATGCCGCCGCCGCCCGGGGGCATGCCGCCGCCGGCGGCTTCCTTCTTGGGACGGTCGGTGATCATGGCTTCGGTGGTGATCAGCAGACCGGCGACCGAGGCCGCGTTCTGCAGCGCCACGCGCACCACCTTGGTCGGGTCCACGATGCCGGCATCGATGAAGTCCTGATACTCACCGGTCTGGGCATTGTAGCCATAGGTGTTGGACTTCTGGTCGTGCAGCTTGCCGACAACGATGCTGGCTTCCTGGCCGGCATTGCTGACGATCTGACGCAAGGGATACTGGATCGCGCGGCGCACGATGTTGATGCCCTGGTTCTGGTCTTCATTGTCGCCGGTCAGGTCCTTGAGGGCCTTGGCGGCATAGAGCAGGGCGGTGCCGCCGCCCGGAACGATGCCTTCTTCCACGGCGGCCTTGGTGGCGTTCAGCGCGTCGTCAACGCGGTCCTTGCGCTCCTTGACCTCGACTTCCGTGGCGCCGCCGACGCGGATCACCGCAACGCCGCCAGCCAGCTTGGCCAGACGTTCCTGCAGCTTTTCCTTGTCATAGTCGCTGGTGGTCTCTTCGATCTGGGTCTTGATCTGGGCGACGCGGGCCTGGATGTCGTTCTTCTTGCCGGCCCCGTCGATGATCGTGGTGTTGTCCTTGTCGATCTTGACCGTCTTGGCCTTGCCCAGCATGTCCAGCTTGACGTTCTCCAGCTTGATGCCGATGTCCTCGCTGATGACCTGGCCGCCGGTGACGATGGCGATGTCTTCCAGCATGGCCTTGCGGCGATCGCCAAAGCCCGGCGCCTTGACGGCGGCAACCTTCAGCCCGCCGCGCAGCTTGTTGACCACCAGGGTGGCCAGGGCTTCGCCTTCGATTTCCTCGGCGATGATCAAAAGCGGACGGCCCGACTGCACCACCGCTTCCAGCACCGGCAGCATGGGCTGCAGGCTGGTGAGCTTCTTTTCATGGATCAGGATCAGCGCGTCGTTCAGCTCCGCCACCATCTTGTCCGGATTGGTGATGAAATAGGGGCTGATATAGCCGCGGTCGAACTGCATGCCTTCGACCACATCCAGCTCGGTCGCAAGGGACTTGGCTTCCTCGACCGTGATCACGCCTTCATTGCCGACCTTGGCCATGGCCTTGGCGATCATGTCGCCCACTTCCTTGTCGCCATTGGCCGAGATGGTGCCGACCTGGCCGATCTCTTCGTTGGACTTGACCTTCTTGGAGCGCTTTTTCAGGTCGGCCACTACGGCTTCCACCGCATGGTCGATACCGCGCTTCAGGTCCATCGGGTTCATGCCGGCCGCGACCGACTTAGAGCCCTCGCGCACAATGGCGCGGGCCAGCACGGTGGCGGTGGTGGTGCCGTCGCCGGCGATGTCATTGGTCTTGGAGGCGACTTCGCGCACCATCTGGGCGCCCATATTTTCGAACTTGTCGGCCAGTTCGACTTCCTTGGCGACGGTGACGCCGTCCTTGGTGGTGCGCGGAGCGCCGAAGCTCTTGTCGATCACGACGTTGCGGCCCTTGGGGCCCAGCGTCACTTGTACCGCGTCGGCGAGGATGTCGATGCCGCGAAGCATCTTCTCGCGGGCGTCGGCGCCGAATTTCACGTCTTTGGCTGCCATGATATTTGTCTCCTGAATTCTGTTGGAAATTGTGTGGTTTGCGGCCGGTTACTTCTTCTTGCGGCCTTCCAGTACGCCCAGTATGTCGCTCTCCTTCATGATCAGGAGTTCTTCGCCATCGAGCTTGACCTCGGTGCCCGACCATTTGCCGAACAGCACATGGTCGCCGGCCTTCACGGTGGTGGGGACCAGCTTGCCGTTATTGTCGGGGGCGCCGGGACCGACCGAGATGACTTCGCCTTCCTGGGGCTTTTCCGCGACGGTGTCGGGAATAATGATGCCGCCAGCGGTCTTCTGATCTTCCTTGATGCGGCGCACCACGACGCGGTCGCCAAGCGGACGGAATTTCATGAGAATCCTCTTTCGTAGGTTTTTGGAACTATTGGATTTTTTACAGACTGCAGCACTCCCCTTGGGTGAGTGCCAAAGCCTGCGCCCGGTATTTAGGGAGGCCCCAAGGCAGGGTCAAGGCGTCTTTGGCGAAAAAGGGGCCGGTTTGGCCTTGAGTCTGAACAGCCGGTCAGCTTCTGGGCCTTTTGGGGGTATTTGCGGGTTTGGTGCAACGGCTTGAACCCGTTGCGGTTTGTTCATGTGCGGTTCAGCCGGTCCCTCTCAAGATCGTGTCATAGGCGAGGGGGGAGAGCCGAAATAGAAGGAGACCAGACATGAACAAATTCGCGAAAATCGTCCTGGGCGCATTGATGGTGGCCGGCGCCGCCACCGCCACCAGTGTCGCAACCGCAACACCCGCCGAGGCGCGCGTTTCGGTCGGCGTCGACTTCGGCCCGGTTTATTACGGGGACTATTACGGCCCGCGCTATTACGACCCCTATTACGCGCCCGCTTACTACGATCCCTATTATCGTCCCTACTACCGGCCGCACTATCGTTCTTATTATCGCGACTATCATCGTGGCCATCATCGCGGGCATCACCGCGGCTGGCACCGCGAATATCGCCGCTGGTAGGAAAGCGTACCGGTCAAAAGAACGGCTCCCGGATCGGGGGCCGTTTCTTTACCACGATGCTTCGGGTTGGGTTCGGAGCAAGGTGGAATACAGTTCTTGATCCAGGATGGTTGGCACAAAGGAGCAGCCTATGAAAAAAATGATGTTCGCGGTCATCGCCGCGCTGTGTGCCGGCAGCGCGCTGGCGCCCGCCGCCGCGCAGGATTACGGCTATCGGCACAATCGCAACTATGGCGTTCCCGAAGTTCCGCGTGCGCCTCAGGCGCCCCGGCCCCCGCGCGCGCCCGGCGCAAATGACTCCGAGCAGGGCTTCACCCCTTATCGGCCCATCAAGCCCTATGAAAGTTACAAGCCGCCGCGCCACTACAATATCCATACAGGCCGGTGGGAATAGCGTCCGCGTTAATCGCTTCTTAACCGGCAAAGCCCGGACAGAGCGGCGTTTCCACGGTTAACACATTGGAAACGCGCGCGGCCCGATAGTGCCGGCATGACGGACCGAATCTCGACCCTCACCAAGGCCTTGCTGACGCTCAGCCTGTTCTTTGTCTGCGCCACGCTGGGCGCGGCCTTGGCTTTGTTCACCGGCTGGCCGGTGGCGATTCTGTCGGGGATCGTGGGCTTTGTCTGCGTGCAGCAGATCATCCATGGGATCGCGCGCCGCCGCGACAAGCATGCGCTGGCCAAGGAAATGGCGCATCTGCGCAAAAGCCATCTGGAATTCGAAACCGCACTGCATGACACGCGCGCGCGGCTGGGTGACATGAGCGCCCAGATCGAGCAGCGCGCCGGCGCCCAGGAAAAGAAAATCGTCGCCGAACTGAAGGTTCTGGAAACATTGATGCGTGATTTTGCCGGGAAAATCTCCCGCCGCGCCGCCGCCGTGCCGCAAGAGCCGCAAAAGCCCCAGCGCGGGCCGGCCGGCGCCTATCTGGGCACGCTGGGGGACCGGAGCGAATTGCTGGAGACCATTCGCTCCAGTCTGGAAGAAAACCGCGTCGATCTGTATTTGCAGCCGATGGTCAGCCTGCCGCAGCGCAAGCTGCGCTACTACGAAGCGCTGTCGCGCCTGCGCGACCAGAGCGGCCAGGTCATCATGCCGGCCCAGTATATCCAGGTGGCGGGCCAGGCGGGCCTGATGAGCGTGGTGGACAATCTGCTTCTGTTCCGCTGCGTGCAAATCGTGCGCCGCCTGACGCAAAAGAACCGCGACATCGGAATCTTCTGCAACATTTCCGGCGACACTCTGGCGGACAAGGAATTCTTCCCCCAGTTCCTGGACTATATGCGCGTCAACCGCGACTTGGCGGGCCAGATCATTTTCGAGTTCAGCCAGCAGGCGGTGCTGAAGGCAGGCGTGGAAGGCGAAAAGAATCTCGCGGCGCTCGCCACCATGGGCTTTGCCCTTTCCATGGATCATGTCGAAAGCCTGGCGCTGGATTTTCTGCGCCTCAAGGCGATCGGTTTCCGTCATCTGAAAGTGCGTGCCGCCACCTTGATGCGTGGCATGAACGGCGCGGGCGCGCCGGTCGCGGCGGAAGACTTCAAGAAGCTTTTGTCCCGTCACGGCCTGAACCTGATTGCCGAGCGGGTCGAGGACGAAAAGACCGTGGTGCAATTGCTGGATTATGCGGTGGACTATGCCCAGGGCTATCTGTTCGGCGAGCCGCGCGCGGTGCGTGAAGATTCCTTGAAACCGGTCAGCGCGGTGGAACCGGCTCCGGTCATTCCCTTCAAAAGAGCCGGATAACGCCTCTGCGGCATTGACGGCGGGCGGCGCGGTATGCGACCGCTTCGCCCGTTTTTCCGCGTTTCAAGAGGCCGTGCCGTGCTGCCCCATCCGATTTCCGGTCCCAAGCTTATCGGCGGATTGCGCGAAATCGCCGCCGGTCATGACGCCCTGATCTGCGATGTCTGGGGCGTGGTGCATGACGGCCAACGCCATCACCCCGAGGCCGCCGAGGCGCTGTAC
>DATEEB010000199.1:0-3259 GCA_035281345.1 Rhizomicrobium sp.
GGCGCGGGTGGTGGAAGCCTATGCCCGCCGCCTGCAAGTGCAGGAGAAAATGAACGCCCAGATCGCCAACACCATCGAGAAAGTGCTCAAGCCCAAGGGCGTGGCGGTGGTGATCGAGGCGGCGCATCAATGCATGACCACCCGCGGGGTGCACAAGGCCGGCGTCACCATGGTAACCTCCACCATGCTGGGTGCCTTCCGCGACAATTCCGATACCCGCCGCGAATTCCTCGACATCATCGGCAATCCCGCCAGCCGCGAAGATCGCTGATGCCCGCCGGCGCGCTTGATATTGTCCGCGACTTGATTGGCTTCGACACCACCAGCCGCGACTCCAATCTGGCGCTGATCGATTATGCGCAGACTTTGCTGGAGAAAGCGGGCGCGCGCTGCCGCCGCTCTTACGATAAGACCGGGACCAAGGCCAATCTGTTCGCCACCCTGGGTCCCGATGGCGATGGCGGTTATGTCTTGTCGGGCCATACCGATGTGGTGCCGGTGGACGGGCAGGATTGGACCTCCAACCCTTTCAAGCCCGAAGTACGGGATGGAAAATTGTATGGGCGCGGCGCTTGCGACATGAAGGGTTTTGTCGGCACCGCTTTGGCGCTGGCGCCCCACATTGCCAAGGCAAAGCTGAAGCATCCTATCCATTTTGCCTTGTCCTATGACGAGGAAGTGGGCTGTGTCGGGGTGAAAGGCCTGTTGGATGATCTGAAGGCGCAGAATCTGAAACCGGCGCTGGCGGTCATCGGCGAGCCCACCAGCATGAGGATCGTGGGCGCGCATAAGGGCGGCGCCAAGCTGGTGACCAAATGCTGCGGCCGGGAGCATCATTCCAGCGGCCCGGAAAAGGGCGCCAATGCCGTGATGATGGCGGGGGAATTCGTTGCTTTGCTGGACAGCGTGTGGGACGAACTCCGCGCCGATTCCGATCCGCGTTTCGATCCGCCCCATTCCACCGTGCAGGCCACCGTGATTCAGGGCGGCACCGCGGTGAATATCCTGGCGCGCGAGGCGGACGTGACCTGGGAATATCGCTGCCTGCCGGACCGCGATCCGGGTAAGATCATCGCCCGGGTCAAACAACGCGCCGCCGCGGAAATCCTGCCCAAATACCAGCGCCGCGCGGCGGAAGCGGCATTGATCACGCAGTTGCATGCGCAATATCCGGGCCTGGCCATGGACGAGGATTCCCCCGCCATCCAGCTGGCGAAAGAATTGACCGGCGCCAACCAGGCCGAAGCGGTGGCCTATGGCACCGAAGCGGGGCATTTCCAGGCCTATGGCATTCCGGCAGTGATCTGCGGCCCCGGCTCGATCGAGCAAGCGCATCGGCCGGACGAGTATTGCGCGCTGAGCGAACTGGAAGCCTGCGAGAATTTTTTACGCAAACTCATCGCGAAGGCGTCATTCTGACCCCTCCTTTTGCGGGAGGCACCCGGAGTCGACGGGAAGAATGGTTGGATCAAAGTCCAATTGAAGATGTGGGCCTGACTGGGCCCGACTGCGGCACGATATCATGCCGCCGGTCTATCCTCCATGAGACGTCTCGGCTTATTTCCGCAGTGCCTATTGAAGACGCTGAGAGCTGTTTCGGTCCTGGCAGCCTTCTGCGCGGCAGCTTGCACGACACCGCCGGAAACCCTGGCTCTTCAGTGCATAACCGGATCGGCCGAATGGAGCCCATTGATGCTGGATTTTGCGCATTCTCGGATTGGCGAACATCCCGCCACCATCACGCAAAGCCAGATTCGATGGCAAACCGTCAACCGCAATGGATTTGGCGGGGCAACCCACACGCAATACGAAATAAATCGCAATTCCGGCCTGGTTACGGTGGACAACATCTACGTGGACTCGCGTGGCAACAGGGCCATCCAGCCAAACCGCTATGTTGGTGAATGCTATGCCAAGCATCGCCCATTCTGACGTCAGGCGGCAGCAGCTTACGCCAAGCTATCAGGCCCGATCTCATGGGTCTTGCCGCAAAATTCACAGCGCGCCCGGATCACCCCATCGGGATCGGCCAAGCCCTGGCGCTCTTGTGGCGCATAACTCTTCAGCACCATGGTGATGCGGGCTGCATCACAATCGCAGCGGAACACTACCGGCTCGGGCGGCTGCACCCGCACTTCATCTTCGTTGAACAGCCGCCATAAAAGAGTTTCCGGTGCAAGACTGGTATCAACCAACTCCAGATCCTCCACGGTCTTGAGCAGAAGCGACAGCCGCTCCCAATCGTCGGATTTTGTCTCCACGCCCTGCTTGGCGGCTTGCGGAGTCATCTGCAGCATCATGCCGCCGGCGCGCCAATGGGGCTGCTTGTCGCCCGCCAGATAAAGCGGCGCCGCCGCCAGGCGGATCACGGTGGGCAATTGTTCGCTTTGCGCAAAATAGGTTTCGGCCGAGGCGCCGATGCCGTCCGGCGAAAGCTCGACAATGCCCTGATAGGTCTGGCCGCCCCGCTTGGGCTCGATGGTGATGGCCAGCGCGCCCTTGCCCGCCAGTCTGCCGAATTCCTTGGCCTTAAGCGCCGCAAAGCGTTCCGCATCCAGCCTCGCATAGCCGCGCACGCCGCGATGCCGCCGGGGCACTACGCTGTCGCTAGTGCCTTTTTCCGGCTCGACATCAGCGCCGTAATAGTCGGCGGTCACCAGGTCGAGCGGGCCATCGCTCTTGGTCTGAATGGTCAGCCGCCCGTCCAGCTTCAGCGCGGTTCCCAAAAGCGCGCCCAGGGCGATCACCTCACCCGCCACCCGCGCGGCGGCTTCCGGCAAGGCATGGGCGCCCAGCGCCCGCGCGCAAGCCCCATCCAGCCGCACCAGCCGGCCGCGCACGCCGGCTTTGGCGATATCGAACGGCAGAACGAAGTCGCCATAGGAAGGCGGCAGGAGATCCATCTTGTCCGGCATCGCGGCTATATGGCGTTGGAAACGCGCCAATTCAACCCAAACAGGTTCAACCGAGCGCCCAGGCCAAAATCGCCTTCTGGGCGTGCAGGCGGTTTTCCGCCTCGTCGAACACCACCGATTGCGGCCCGTCGATCACCTCGTCGGTGACTTCCTCGCCGCGATGGGCGGGCAGGCAATGCATGAACAGCGCGTCCTTTTTGGCGCGGCGCATCAAGGCGCCATTCACCTGGAACGGCTTGAGCAGATTCTGCCGCTTGGTGGCATTGTCGTCGCCCATCGAAACCCAGGTGTCGGTCACCACGCAGTCCGCGCCTTCCACGGCGGTTTCCGCCTCGGTGGTGAAG
>DATEEB010000200.1:0-7843 GCA_035281345.1 Rhizomicrobium sp.
CACGATGGTTTTTTTGTGCTGGCGATTGAGCTGTTGCAGCAGGGACAGGATTTCATCCGCCGAGGCGCGGTCCAGATCGCCGGTGGGTTCGTCGCAGAGCAGGATCGGCGGATCGGCGACAATGGCGCGCGCGATGCCGACACGCTGTTGCTGGCCGCCCGACATTTCGCCCGGTTTGTGCGAAGCGCGATCCTTCAGGCCCACGATTTCCAGCGCCACCTCGACGCGGCGGCGGCGTTCGGATTTGGACAGATTGGTGAGCAGCAAAGGCAGTTCGACATTGCCCGAAGCCGACAGCATGGGCATTAGATTGTAGAACTGAAAAATAAAGCCGATATGGCCGCCGCGCCATTTGGTGAGCTGGCCGCCGGACAGTTTTTCCAGATGCTCACCGCCCACGACGACCTCGCCGGAATCGGCGCGGTCCAATCCGCCCACCAGATTGAGGATGGTGGTCTTGCCCGAGCCGGACGGCCCCATCAGTGAGACGAATTCGCCTTCCGGGATTTCCAGGCTCAGGCCGTGCAGGACTTCGACGGATTCCTTGCCCCGGCGATAATGCTTTGTGACCTGACGCAGCGAAATGGCGGAGGGCATGGGAAACTCCTTACTGTGATCCAAGCCAATTGTATCAGCGATTTTTATATGTCCTACGTTGTAGTATATATTTTAGCCGGTCAAGCTATCGTGCCTGAATTGGTATCTTGTATAACACAATAGGAATGTCCAGGGATTTTTCTGACAAATACTCAGGCTTGCCGAAACGCAGGGACGGCAAAGTCTTATGCGTGGGCTGGCGCTTGAGCCGGCACGACCGGTTGCGCGCTTGGCGCGCGCAACGGGGAAGGACCTAAATCAGTTGTCGTCAGAATTGCGGCCGCGTCCGCGCCAACCGCCATTGTTGCTGTTGGCTTGGGGTTCAGCGGACGGAGCGGGCGCGGCACTGCGCATCTCGGGACGGTTCAACTGCCAAGCATTGCCGCGGGTGATGCGGTCGCCATTGGGCAGATAATTGCCGGGGTTTTGCGCGCGATCGGCGCTGCGGTCATAGCCGCCATCGCGGTTGCCGCCACGATTGTCGTTGCCGCGATTATCGTTTCGGTTGTCGCTGCGGTCGCGGTCCCGGCCGCCATCGCGATCTCTGCGATTCCATCCGCCGCGATGGCCGTCACGGTCATGACGATAAGCGCCGCGATAGCCGCCGCGATAGTCGCTATGTGGAATATAAACGCGGTTATGACCGTAATAGTAATCGGGGTCGTAGTAACCGCCGCTATGGTAGCCGCCATAATAACCGCCGCGGTAATGGCCGTCGTGACCGTCATAGGCGCAGCCGCTGAGCAGCGACAGGCCGGCAACGGCGCCAAGCGCCAAGACGGTGCGGGACATCATGGTCTTCATGGTCATCTCCACTGCCGGAAGGTTTCCCGGCGCCTAAAGGATCGCAAAGCCGGGATGAACCGGACATGAACGGTTCCTGAGCGTCAAAAACGCTGTTTTTACGGCTTCTTTCTGGCATGACCACGCCAGCGGGACGACTCAGCGCGGCGTACCTGCGAATAGCCATGGCAGAAGCCGCGACGCTAGGACCGTCGCCAACACTTGGGCTGCGATAAAGCCGGGCGCGGAGGCTGGCGCTATGCCTGAGAAGGTGTCGGTCAAAGACCGCGCCAATGTCACGGCGGGATTGGCGAAGCTGGTGGAAGCGGTGAACCAATAAGCGCCGGTGATGTAAAGCCCGACCAGCATGGGAATGGCGGGCGGTGAAAATCGCAGCCCGCCCGCAATGGTCAGAAGCAATCCGAAGGTGGCGATGAATTCGGACAGCCATTGCGCCGGGCCGTCGCGCAAATGGCTGGAGACTTGCAGCAAGGCTTGACCGAACATGGCATGGGCCA
Source organism: Rhizomicrobium sp. (assembly GCA_035281345.1). Classification (GTDB taxonomy): domain Bacteria; phylum Pseudomonadota; class Alphaproteobacteria; order Micropepsales; family Micropepsaceae; genus Rhizomicrobium. The sequence goes on from DATEEB010000200.1 coordinate 1,899, forward strand.
GCCACACGCCCAGGACCGCCGCGGCGCCTTGCGCTGCCACATAAAGCGCGGCGGTGGGCGCATCGGTCTGACGGTGGAGCAGGGCATATAGCGTAACGCAAGGATTGAAATGCGCGCCGGACAACGGTCCAAAAATCGTGATCAGCACCACCAGCACCGCACCCGTCGCCAGCGCATTGGCCAGCAGCGCGACCGCTATGTTTCCGCCCGCCAACTGTTCGGCCATGATGCCGGAGCCCACCACCGTGGTCAGCAAAAGCAAGGTGCCGAGAAATTCCGCGGCCAGACGGCGGGCCAGGTGGCTGGAAAATGCCATCACGCCAGCCGCTTGCCGTTTTCGTCCACCACCTGTTCGCCGTCTTCCTTGGTGAAGGCGCCGCGCTGGGGATCGGGCAGAATGTCCAGCACCACCTCCGAAGGACGGCAAAGTTTCACGCCCAGGGGAGTCACCACAATGGGACGGTTGATCAGGATCGGGTGGGCGAGCATGGCGTCCAGAATCTCACTGTCGTTTTTGGCGGGATCGTCCAACCCCAATGCGTGATAGGGCGTGCCTTTTTCGCGCAGAAGCTGACGCGGCGTCATGCCCATGCGTTCGAGCAGCGACATCAGCTCGGCCCGGTTTGGCGGGATCTTCAGATATTCGATGACGGTGGGCTTAGCGCCGCTGTTTTCGATCAGCCCCAGCGTGTTGCGCGAGGTGCCGCAAGCGGGATTGTGATAGATGGCGATCATTCAGCAGCACGCAGAACGTTTGGCGATGGCGACCAGGGGCTCGCAGATCGTGGCGTCGCCGTTGCAACAATCCTCCATCAGAAAGCCCAGCAATTTGCTCATGCGTTCATAATCGGCGGTATAGATGATGGATCGTCCCTCGCGGCGCGCATGGATCAACCCGGCATTGACCAATACCGTCAGGCTGGCGGACAGGGTGTTCGGCAGAACATGGAGTTTTCTGGCGATATCGCCGGCGGAAACACCATTGCCGCCGGCGCGCACCAGCAGGCGAAAGATGGAAAGCCGCCCCTCATGCGCCAGGGCGGAGAGGGCTTCGACGGAACCGGAAAGTTTGGACGCCATCAGCAGCAGGCCTTTGGGTTTGATTTTGGCGGGCAGAAAGCCGTGGGCGCGGTTCCACAATCCTTCCAGACTTCCACAATTCCAGAAGGGTAGCACCCACGTCAACCGGGCTTCTGCGGATGGCCATAAAATGCTTCCATAAACGGAGAAATGTCATTATTGCGTCACGGAAATGATAATACGATAATCGTGGAAATGTCGAATGAATATAAAATCCCGGCTGCATCCGCGTCCCGCCGCAATTGCGGTACTTGCACGCTTTGCTGCAAATTGCTGGGGGTTCAGGAAATCCGCAAACCCGCGGGGCTGATGTGCGACCAATGCGTGGAAGGCAGCGGTTGCCGCATCTATGACAGCCGGCCCAGACAATGCCGGCTTTTCAATTGTTATTTCCTGACCAATCCTCGGCTGCGCGAGCAATGGCGGCCGTCGAAATCGCGCATGGTGATTGTGGCGTCGCCGGATGGTTTGCGGCTCGGGGTATTTGTCGATCCCGCCCGGCCGGGCGCGTGGCGGCGCGAGCCTTTTTACGCCACTTTGAAGGAATGGTCGCGCCAAGCTCTCGCCACGCCCGGGGTCATGGGTCAGGTGCTTGTCTCGGTCGGCAAGCACACGACTGTCGTTTTGCCCGACCGCACTGTGGATGTCGGCATGGTGGAGGAGGATGAAGTGGTCATCACCGAGGCCGTGCCGGGGTTAACAAATCTGTCGTTTAACGCCTTCAAGCTCAAGCGCGACGATCCGCGCGCAATATCCATACTCGGTTCCATCCAACAGAGATCGGATTCTGGGTATATTTTTTGATAGGGAGGGCGAGGTGACCGATTGCGTCTATAACGTGCTTTTCCTTTGCACCGGAAATTCCGCGCGTTCGATTTTGGCGGAAGCAATCCTGAACAAAGTGGGAGAGGGAAAGTTTACGGCCTACTCCGCCGGATCGCAGCCCAAAGGCGCGGTGCATCCTCAAGCCCTGGCGCTGTTGGAAAGACTGCATTTTCCCATGGCGGGCCTGAAGTCCAAAAGCTGGGAAGAGTTCGCGCGGGCCGATGCGCCGCAGTTGGATTTCGTTTTCACGGTTTGCGACAATGCGGCGAGTGAAGTGTGTCCGGTCTGGCCGGGCCAGCCGATGACGGCGCATTGGGGCGTGCCCGATCCCGCGGCGGTGGAAGGGACGGACGCGGAGATCGCCAAGGCTTTTCGGGAGGTATTTCTCACCTTGCAGCGGCGCATCGACATTTTCGCCAATTTGCCGATACGGGGCCTCGATCGCATGGCGCTCCGCAAGCAGTTGGATGAGATCGGGAAAGGCGTCTAGCCAATGGTTTTAATATTGATATTTATCAATAGCTTATAAGGCCATTCCAAATTAATGACCAATGGGTTATTAACTTGGAATGGCCAAACGCTGGCAACGCCGCAAAGAAGCGCGCACCGCAGAGATTCTGGAAGCGGCGCTTGGCCAATTCGCGCAAAAGGGTTTTGCCGCCACCAAGCTGGATGACGTTGCCAAGAGCGCCGGCATCACCAAGGGCACCATCTATCTTTATTTCGACAGCAAGCAGGCTTTGTTCGAGGCCTTGGCGCAAGGGTCGATCGGCGCGCAGATGGATGCGGTGAAGGCGCAGTTGGAAAATTTTTCAGGGTCGAGCGCCGAACTGCTCAAGCTGGTGATCAACACCATGGGGCATTTCGCGCAAACCAGCGACCGGGTGGTGTTGCCGCGCATGGTCCTGGCGGAAGCCGCCAACTTCCCCAAGCTGGCGCAATTCTGGCGGCGCGAGATCATCGCGCGTGGGCTTGGCATTTTTACCTTCATCATCCGGCGCGGGATGGAGCGCGGCGAATTTCGTGCGGTGGACCCGGAGCATGCGGCGCGGCTGTGCGTGGCGCCGGTGCTGATGATCGTGTTGTGGCGCACCACCTTCGCGCGTTTCGATGAGACGCCTTACGACCATCAAGCCTTGATCGAAACCCATCTGGAAACCTTGCTGACAGGGTTGAAAGCGCCATGAGAAAAATTGCCGCTCTGCTTGCTCTTATGCTGGCCGCCTGCAAGCCCGCCGTCCAGGACGAGCCCTGGTTGGGCTATGGCGAGGGCGATGCGGCTTTCATCAGCGCGCCGCAATCGGGATGGGTCACCCAGATGAAGGTGGAACGCGGCAGCCAAGTGCAGCGTGGCGATCTGTTGTTTGAACTGGATTCCACCCGCGAGCAGGCGGGCACGCAGCAGGCGGGCGCACAACTGGATCAGGCCCGCGCCCATTTGCGGCAGGAAATCGCCAATCTGGACTATGCCCGCATCACCCTGGACCGGCAGAACCGCTTGGCACGTGACAATGCCGGTACGCCGACCCAGCGCGATCTGGCGCAGTCCAATTTCCGCCAATCTCAGGCGCGGGTGGGTGAACTCAAGGCCCAGATCGCGCAGATGGAGGCAAGTCTTTCCGGCGCCGCTTATGGTCTGAGCCAAAGACAGGTGATCGCCCAGACCGAAGGACGGGTGCAGGATATTTATTTCCGCGAGGGTGAATATATTCCCGCCGCTACGCCGGCGATCTCCATTCTGCCGCCCAAGAATGTGTTTGCGCGTTTCTTTGTGCCGGAGACCCAGCTGGCGCGGGTCCGGCTGGGTCAAAGGGTGCGCATCACCTGCGACGGCTGCAAGCCGATGGAGGCCACCGTCACCTTCATCGCCGCGCGGGAGGAATTCACCCAGCCGGTGATTTTCAGCGTGGGCAATCGCGAAAAGCTGGTGTTCAAGGCGGAAGCGCGGTTGCCGCAAGGATTGCCCATCCATCCCGGCCAGCCGGTGGAAGTGCGCCCGTTATGAACGGCGGACGGGGTGAATTGGCGATTGATGTAAAAGGCCTGACCAAGCGCTTTGGCGGCAAGGTCGCGGTGGATCATATCGACATCGCGGTGCCCAAGGGCCAGGTGTGGGGCTTTCTGGGACCCAATGGTTCGGGCAAGACCACCACCATCCGCATGTTGTGCGGCCTTCTGACGGCCGACGATGGCAGCGGCACTTGTCTGGGGCTGGACATCCGCACTGAGGCCGAGGCGATCAAGCGCCAGGTCGGCTATATGACCCAGCGTTTCAGTTTTTGGGAAGACCTGTCCATCCGCGAGAATCTGGAGTTCGTGGCGCGGCTTTATCAGGTGAACGGCGGCCGCGTGGATCAGACCCTGGAACGGCTGGGCCTGGCGGAACGCGAGCATCAATTGGCGGCGCATTTGTCCGGCGGTTGGAAACAGCGCCTGGCGCTGGGCGCTTGCCTGCTGCACGACCCGCAATTGCTGTTGCTGGACGAGCCCACCGCCGGGGTGGACCCCAAGGCGCGGCGCGATTTCTGGGAGCAGATTCATGCCTTGAGCGATTTGGGGCTCACGGTGCTGGTTTCCACCCACTATATGGACGAGGCCGAGCGGTGCGACCGCATCGTTTACATTATGAAAGGCAGGCTGGTCGCCACTGGCACGGTGGGCGAGGTGATCGCGCGCTCGCGGCTTTCCACCTTTGTGCTGGAAGGCAAAGATGTGCGCGCCTTGGAAAGCGAAGTGCAGGACAGGCCGGGCGTGGACTATGCGGGGTTCTTCGGCGCGGCGCTGCATGTGAGTGGGCGCGACCGCGAGGCCTTGGCCAAGGCGGTGGCGCCTTATCATGGCCGCCCCGGCATTGCCGTGCATGAGGCGGCGCCCAGCCTGGAGGACGTTTTCATCCAGCTTCAGGAGAAGGCGGGATGACGCATTTTTCCTTGGCGCGGGTATGGGCCATTCTTGTGAAAGAAGTGCTGCAGATCCGGCGCGACCGGCTGACCCTGGCCATGATCATCGGCGTGCCCTTGATGCAGCTGACTCTGTTCGGCTTCGCCATCAACTTCAATCCCAAGGCGCTGCCCACCGCGGTCGCCATCGCCGATCCGGGCACTTTCTCGCGTTCCATTGTCGCGGCCCTGCGCAATTCGAGTTATTTCGAACTGGTGGCCGAGACACGCTCGCCCCGCGAAGCGCGCAAGCTGTTGCAGGACGGCAAGGTGCTGTTCGTGGTGGAGATACCGGTCAATTTCAGCCGCGATATTGTGCGCGGGGCGCAGCCCGATTTGTTGATGGAGGTGGATGCGACCGACCCCGCCTCCAGCGGCTTTGCGATTCAAGCCTTTCGTGCGCTGGCCAGCACGGCGCTGCGTGACGATCTGGTGGGCCCCTTGGCGGCGCGTACGCAAAGCGGGCCGCCGTTCCATCCGGTGGTGCATTTGCTCTACAATCCGGAATCCAACACCCAATACTCCATCGTGCCGGGGCTGCTGGCGATCATTCTGACCATGACGCTGGTGTTGATGACCTGCATGGCGCTGACTCGCGAGCGCGAGCGGGGCACCTATGAGAATCTTTTGGCCATGCCGGTGACGCCGCTGGAGATCATGGTGGGCAAGATCGCGCCCTATGTGGTGGTGGGACTGATCCAGAGCGGCATCGTGCTGACGCTGGCCAAATATGTCTTCGGCGTGCCGGTGATCGGCTCGCTGGCACTGTTGGGCGGGGCGCTGACATTGTTCATCATCGCCAATCTGGCGGTGGGCTATACATTTTCCACCATCGCGCAAAGCCAGCTTCAGGCCATGCAGATGACGGTGTTCTTCCTGCTGCCGGCGATCCTGCTGTCGGGGTTCGCTTTTCCCTTTGCCGGCATGCCGGGATGGGCGCAGGCGATCGGTGAGATCCTGCCCGCGACGCACTTTTTGCGCATCGCGCGCGGCATTCTGCTCAAGGGCAATGATTTCGCCAATATCGCGGGCGATCTGTGGCCGCTGGCGCTGTTCACCTTGGCGGCGGGGACGATCGCGCTGCTGCGGTTCAGACGGACG
>DATEEB010000201.1:0-4755 GCA_035281345.1 Rhizomicrobium sp.
CTAGGCCGTCAATTGACCGCATAGTCCGCGACCGCCCAACTACCATTCTCAAAAGTCAGGGTGACGGTTTCTATGGCCGCCGCCTTATGGGCGAAAACGGTGTCATAGCGAATGATGCAAGTGTCGTTGCGGGAAAGATCGATGGATTTCAGGCCACGGCTGGCGACCGCGCCCAAAGGTCCGCGTTTGGCGGTGGCATCCTTGGCCCAGACGTCGGCCTTTTGGCGGGTCTGGAAGGCTTTGCCCGCTTCGTTCCAGCTCTGGGCATAGTTCTTATCGTCCACCAGGATCAGCCATTGGCGCGCCCGGTCATCGGGCGCGGGCGTCGCGGCGGACACGGTGGAACGCCTGGCAGGCTGGGAAAGGCCGGGTGCCGCTGTGCCGAAAACAAGCAGAGCGGCGAGAAGGGCGCGGCCAAACATGGGAGCCTCAAATACTTGCAATCTATTGTCAGTATAACGCAGGTGCCGTTTAAGCGTTCAGCAAAATTATGGGCCGAAAACCAGTTCATGCATGATCCGGCCGGGCAAAAAGGCAAAGGTGCCCGCGATCAGGATGCCGCCGATATAGACACCCAGCATCGAGGAGCGATGCATTTTGATGTCGTGGGCCCAGGCGCCGCGCAAGGCCCCCACCACCCCGAACAGGGTGACGACGGAAAAAATGTGGATGGGTCCGAAGCCGAAAACGATATCTATCGCGGGAATCTGGTGAATGAACAGCGCCGTGATAGCGGTGACGGTCATCAGGGTCAGATAGACATACCCCACGGCGCGATGGTTGCGCGCGCCCTTGCGGCTGAGAAAGATCAGCCAGGTTCCCAGGAAGAAGGCGGGCACCACGGTGAAGACGTGAAGCTGAACGGCAAACGGCGCGGCGAGGAGCGGCGCTAGCGACATTTCAGAGCGTCAACGAGAGCTGGAGCGACCATTTTAATAAGTCCTTGCCTTGGGCGCGATATAGTCGATGTCCTTGCTCAATGTGTAAGTATGCACGGGCCGATAATCGATCCGGGTTTCGCCGGTGTTGGGGTCCAGCCAGGCCAAAGTGTGCTTCATCCAGTTTTCGTCATCGCGGTTGGCATAGTCCTCGCGGGCATGGGCGCCGCGGCTTTCCAGCCGGTTGACCGCGCCCGCCACCGTCACCACCGCCTGCTGGATCAGATTGTCGAATTCCAGCGTCTCCACCAGGTCGGTATTCCAAATCAGCGAACGGTCCTGAATGCCGATGTCGCCGCGCTGGGCATAGATTTGCTTCACGCGGTTTTGGCCCTGCTGCAGGGTCTCGCCGGTGCGGAACACCGCGGCGTCTTCCTGCATCGCCTTTTGCATGGCGGCGCGCATCACCGCGGTGGGGGTCGAGCCCTTGGCATTGCGTAAGCGGTCGAAGCGCGCCAAGGCTTCGTCGCCCGCGCCCTTGGACAATTCCGGGTGGCCGGAAACCCCCTCCAGCGCTTTGGCGGCCTGCATGCCGGCCGCCTTGCCGAAGACCACCAAATCGATCAGGGAATTGGAACCCAGCCGGTTGGCGCCGTGCACCGAGACGCAAGCCGCTTCGCCCACCGCCATCAGGCCGTGCACGGCCGTATCGGGATTGCCGCCGGTCAAGGTCAGCGCCTCGCCGGTATAGGCGCAAGGGATGCCACCCATATTGTAATGCACCGTGGGCAGCACCGGGATCGGCTCCTTGGTCACGTCCACGCCGGCAAAGATGCGCGCGCTTTCCGAAATGCCGGGCAGGCGCTCGTGAATGATCTTGGGGTCCAGATGCGACAGATGCAGATGGATGTGATCCTTGCCCGGACCCACGCCGCGCCCTTCGCGAATCTCAATCGTCATGGCACGGGAGACCACATCGCGCGAGGCCAAATCCTTGGCATTGGGGGCATAGCGCTCCATGAAGCGCTCGCCTTGCGAATTGGTGAGATAGCCGCCTTCGCCGCGCACGCCTTCGGTGATCAAGACGCCGGCGCCGAAAATGCCGGTGGGATGGAATTGCACGAACTCCATGTCCTGCAGCGGCAAGCCGGCGCGCAGCACCATGGCATTGCCGTCGCCCGTCTGGGTGTGGGCGCCGGTACAGCTTTGATAGGCGCGGCCATAGCCGCCGGTGGCCAAAATCACTTTGTGGGCGCGGAAGCGGTGGATGGTGCCGTCATCCAGATTCCACGCCAATACGCCATGGCATGCGCCATCGTCCATGATCAGGTCGAGGGCGAAATATTCGATGAAGAAATTGACCTCATGCTTGACGCATTGGCCGTACAGCGTGTGCAGCATGGCATGACCGGTGCGGTCGGCGGCGGCGCAGGTGCGCTGTACGATGCCTTGGCCGTAATTGGCGGTCATGCCGCCAAAGGCGCGCTGATAAATCTTGCCTTCCTCGGTGCGCGAGAAGGGCATGCCGAAATGCTCAAGCTCGTACACCGCTTCCGCCGCGTTGCGGCAGAGATATTCGATGGAATCCTGGTCGCCCAGCCAGTCTGAGCCCTTGACGGTGTCGTACATATGCCAGCGCCAATTGTCCTCGCCCATATTGCCTAGCGATGCGGCGACGCCGCCCTGGGCCGCCACGGTATGGCTGCGGGTGGGAAACACTTTGGTGATGCAGGCGGTCTTGAGCCCTTGCAGCGCGCATTCCAGTGTGGCGCGCAGCCCGGCGCCGCCCGCGCCCACCACGACGACATCGAAAGTATGATCGACAATAGTGTAGGCGGGCATCCGGACGGTCCTATGAAATGACGATACGCATGATGGAAAATATGCTGACCAGCCAGCAGGCCAAAAGCGCGGCGCGCACGCCCAGCATCAGAAAAATTTTGCTTCCGGTGGTGTGAATATAGTCGTCGATCACCACCTGAAGTCCCAGGCCCGCGTGATAGAGCGAAAAGCTCACAAAGGCCGCCATCAAAGCGGCGTTCCCGGGATGGGACAGAAACCGCACCGGCGCCACCACCGAGGTGCCGGTCAACCCCACCATGGCATAGACGAACCACAGCGACAGCGGCGCCAAGGCCAGCGCCGTGACCCGCTCGCGCCAGAAATGCTTGGTGCCGGAATGGGAAGATCCCATGCCTTGGACGCGGTGCAGCGGCGTTTGCGCGCTTTTCATTGCAGGTACCCCGCATGGCCGGTCCATACCAGGGCGAAGATGGCGAGGGCAGACAGGATGGACAGTGCGAAAACCAGCACGCTGTTGCGTTCCGCCAGGTGCTTGTCAAAGCCATAGCCCAGATCCCAGGCCAGATGCCGAAGGCCGCTGAAAAAATGGTAGCAAAGCGACCAGGTGATGCCGAACAAGATCAGCTGACCCAAGGGAGTCGCAGCCAGCATCATGAAGGTGCCATAGCCGCCATCAAGGCCGTTGGATACCGCGGCCAGCCACCAGGCCAGCACCACGGCACCCACCGACAGGCTCATGCCCGTGGCGCGGTGGGTGATGGAGGTCATCATGGTGACCGGCCAGCGATAGATGGTGAGATGGGGCGAAAGCGGACGCGTGGTCGCCATCGGTCGTTGCGGATTGTCCGCCATAAAAGTCCCTTTGAAAGGAAGGTTATTCAAGCCGGTGCCGGAGTTTAGGTCCGGCTTGCCCGCAGTCAACCGCGCTTTCGTTCCTGGCTGTTATCGCTTGGCAACAAGGCTTGCGGCAAATTCCCCCTAGTGTCGTGGGTTCGAAGTTCGCACTATCATCGATATCAGGCTCTTAGCGAACTTCGAAACCGAAACGACACTAGGAATCAATAAGTTGCTAGTGTCCTTCGATTCCGAAATTCGTACGGAATTCGATATAGAGGTCATGCGAATTTCGGAATCGGGACACTAGGCCCCGAAGGCGCGAATCAAGGCCGTCGCTGGGGGGCTTTGCCCTCTTTGGCATGGCGGGTGCGCCCAGGCGGGCGGGCATTGCAGGGCGTGTGAGAATCCGGCACTTAGTCGATGGTCGCACGGCCGGACAGAAAAATGCCGCCCCCCTCGTTTTCCCTTGGCGGCGAGTAGGGGACCGCATTCTCCCTGGCCGATGCTCTCGGAGACCCCATGGCCGCCCCTGTGCTCATTGCTCCCTCGATTCTCTCCGCCGATTTTTCCCGGTTGGGCGCGGAAATTCAGGCGATTGAAGCAGCCGGCGCCGACTGGATTCATGTCGATGTGATGGACGGCCATTTCGTGCCCAACATCACGATCGGACCGTTGGTGGTGAAGGCGCTGCGTCCGCACGCCAAAAAACCTTTGGACGTCCATCTGATGATCTCGCCGGTGGATCCCTATCTGGACGCCTTCATTGACGCAGGCGCGGACGGGTTGACCGTACATCCCGAGGCCGGTCCGCATGTGCACCGCACGCTTCAATATATCCGCAAGCGCGGCAAGAAAGCCGGTGTGGTCCTCAATCCCGCCACGCCGGTGGAGGCTTTGGACAATGTGATGGATCTGGTGGATCTGATCCTGATCATGAGCGTCAATCCCGGCTTCGGCGGCCAGAGCTTCATCGACAGCCAGCTCTTCAAGATCGAAGCGGCCAGAAAGCGTATTGCGGCAACCGGACGCGACATCGCGCTGCAAGTGGATGGCGGCATCACGCCCGCGACCGCCAAGCGCGCCATAGCGGCCGGCGCCACGGTGCTGGTCGCGGGCACGGCCGCCTTTCAGGGCGGGCAAACGCAATATGCCGCAAACATCGCAGCCTTGAGGGGTTGATGCGAGGAGGCGAGATGCTGCCGCTCCTGCCCGAGATGTTGCGGGCAGGCTTGCGCCG
>DATEEB010000202.1:0-7039 GCA_035281345.1 Rhizomicrobium sp.
TGGGGCCGGGCGTCAGCGAAAATACCAGTTCCGCGCCGATAAACAGCAGCAGCCGGTCCCATGTCATGATGCCTAGAAACATGGCGCTAGTGTCGTGGTTTCGAAGTTCGCACTATCATCGATATCAGGCTCCTAGCGAACTTCGAAACCGAAACGACACTAGCTTGGGATGGTGGGGTGGGGTTTGCAAGAATGCCGGCCCGGGCGCAAACTGATGCCAACAGCGAGAAACCCCAGGCGAACGACCAGGCAAAAGACGATGGGTGACGAGCCGCGCGCCTTCGGCAGTTTTGCCGAATTCTATCCCTTCTATCTCAGCGAGCATGCGGGCCGCACCACCCGCAGGCTGCATTTCATCGGCACCGGCCTGGGGCTGTTGTGTTTGTTGCAGTGGCTGTTCACCGGCAATGTCTGGTGGCTGCCGGCCGCGCTTGTGTGCGGTTACGGCTTTGCCTGGTTCGCCCATTTGCGGATCGAAAAGAACAAGCCCGCCACCTTCCGCTATCCGCTCTACAGCTTCCTGGGCGATTGCCGGATGTTTTGGGAAATCCTGACAGGGCGGATGGCGTTTTAGCCAAACCAGCTGGCCAACAGCAAAGCCAAAGCGATCAGCGCGCCGGTTTCGCGGTTGGCGCGGAACAGGGTGAGGCAATTGTCCGCACTGTCGATGTTGAGGGCTTTGACCTGCCACAAAAGATGCGCCCCCGCCGCCAGCATCACAAAGGTAAAGGGCCAGCCGGCATGTTCGGTGAAGCCCGCCGCCAGGATCAGGGTGAAGGCGGCGGCATAAAAACGCAGGATCCATTTTCCTGTGTCATCGCCGAACAGGCGGGCGGTGGATTTGACGCCGATCAGTTCGTCGTCATCCTTGTCCTGATGGGCGTAGATGGTGTCATAGCCCAGGGTCCAAAAGATCAACCCGGCATAGAGCATGATAACGCCGATATCCAAGCGCCCGGTCTGGGCGGCAAAGCCCAGCAGCGCGCCCCAGTTGAAGGTGAGGCCCAGCCAGGCTTGCGGCCACCAGGTGATGCGCTTCATGAAAGGATAGGCGGCGACCAGCAGCAGCGAGGCCGCCCCCAGCGCCACCGCGAACCAGTTGAATTGCAGCAGGATCGCCAATCCCACCAGACACTGCGCGATCAAAAAGACGATGGCGCCCCTGGTGCGGATCGCGCCAGAGGGCAGGGGACGGCCGCTTGTGCGCGCCACTTGGGCATCGATGTCGCGGTCGATAATATCGTTGAAGGTACAGCCCGCGCCGCGCATCACCAATGCGCCGATGCCGCACAGCGCCACATAATAAAGATCGCGCCATTCCAGGAAGCGCCGCTCATCGGCGGCAGCGCCCAGCAACAGGCCGAACACGCAAGGCCAGAACAGCAGCCAGGTGCCGATCGGCCGGTCCAGCCGCGCCAACTGCAACCAGGGACGCAAGGAACGCGGAGCATGCGCGACCCATGTCGCGGGCGCGGCGTCGGCGGGGGCTTGCGAAGTTGCGGTCATGCGGCTCAATTGTGGCATGGCTGAGGACTTAGAAGAAGCGGGCGGCAAAACCCGGCTTTATGTGGCCGGCGATCTGAGCGCTGGCATGGCGATCCTGCTGGACGAAGGCCAGGCCCATTATCTTTTACATGTCCTGCGCGCCAAGACCGGGAACCGGCTGTTGTTGTTCAATGGCCGAGACGGCGAATGGCTGGCGGAAATGACCGCGGCGTCCAAGCGCGGCGTGACCGTGACAGGCCTGAAGCAGACGAAAGCTCAGGTAGAGGGGCCGGACATCTGGCTGGCTTTCGCGCCGGTAAAAAAAACGCCCGCCGATTATCTGGTGCAGAAGGCGGCCGAGTTGGGCGTGAGCCTGCTGCAACCGGTCTTCACCCGCCGCACCATTGTCAGCCGGATCAATCAGGAGCGTATGGCGGCCAACGCCATCGAGGCGGCGGAACAATCTGGGCGGCTGAGCGTGCCGCAAATTCGCGAAGGCCTTTCGCTGGACAAGCTGCTGATATCCTGGCCGAACGAGCGGCGGCTGTTCTTTTGCGATGAGGGCGGCGATGCGCGGCCGCTGGTCGAAGTGTTGTTAGATTTTCCCCCTCCCCTTGCGGGAGGGGGCGCGGAGCGAAGCGACGCGGGGGAGGGGGCTGGTGCAATACCCCTCCCCCAATCTGTGCTCGCTTCGCTCACACCGATTGCCCCCTCCCGCAAGGGGAGGGGGGATATTTCCGCCGCCATTCTCACAGGACCGGAAGGCGGCTTCGATCCGGTGGAACGCGCCCAATTGCGCGCGCTGCCATTTGTGACGCCGGTGACGTTGGGCCCGCGCATCCTGCGCGCCGACACGGCCGCGCTGGCGGCGCTGGCGGTCTGGCAGTCAATCGCCGGCGACTGGGGTTGAACCTGCGGCCTTGATCAAGGCGCGATAGGCGAAACATTGCGTCCCGATGGTTGTTCCATAAAACAGGACCAGGACCGCGATAAACCCGGGAAAACTTATATAGCAATAATGATACAGGGCCTTGCGCCTGCCACGGCCCCTCCTTAAGTACCGGCCCGAGGGTGTTTCATGTCCATTCCGCAGTCCGCCAGCGGCCCGATCCAAAGCCGCGATGATCTTGTTCGCCAATTGTCGAAGGGCTGCCGTCCTCAGGCGGACTGGCGCATCGGCACCGAGCACGAAAAATTCGTCTATGATCTGAAGACACACAAGCCGGTGGCTTATGAGGGCAAACCCGGCATCCGTCAGTTGCTGGAAGGCATGCAGCGTTTCGGCTGGCAGCCGGTCCGCGAGGGCGGACACATTATCGGTCTTATGGGAACGGGGGCGCAGAACGGCGCCTCGCTGAGTCTGGAGCCGGGCGGGCAGTTCGAACTGTCGGGTGCGCCGCTGAGAACCGTGCATGAGACTTGCGCCGAGGTGAACACCCATCTGGAACAGACGCGCGAAGTGGCGAGCGAGATCGGTGTCGGCATGCTGGGCTTCGGCTTTGCCCCCAACTGGACCCTGGCGGAAACCCCGGTGATGCCCAAGGGCCGCTACAAGATCATGCGCGATTACATGCCCAAGGTCGGCGGCTATGGGCTCGACATGATGTTCCGCACCTGCACCGTGCAGGTGAATCTGGATTTTGCTTCCGAAGCCGACATGGTGAAGAAATTCCGTGTCGGCCTGGCGCTGCAGCCCATCACCACGGCGCTGTTCGCCAATTCGCCGTTCCGCGAGGGGCGGCCCAGCGGGTTTCTGTCCTACCGCGCGCAAGTATGGACCGATGTGGACAATGCCCGGTCCGGCATGCTGCCCTGGGTTTTCGAGGACGGCATGTCGTTTGAGCGCTATGTGGATTATGCGTTGGATGTGCCGATGTATTTCCTCTATCGCGACGGCAAATATATCGACATGGCGGGCAAGAGCTTCCGCAAGTTCTTGGCCCGCGAAATTCCGGACGTGGCGCACCTCACGCCGATGCTCAGCGACTGGGCCGATCATCTCACCACCATTTTCCCGGAAGTGCGGCTGAAAAGTTTCTTGGAGATGCGCGGCACCGATGGCGGGGCGTGGCGGCGCATCTGCGGCATGCCGGCGCTATGGGTCGGGATTTTATATGACAGCGTGGCGCTGGATGCGGCCTGGGACCTGGTCAAGGACTGGACGGCGGAAGAACGCCAGGCGCTGCGCGACGGCGTGGGCAAGCAAGGGTTCAAAGTGCCATTCCGCAAGACCACGGTGCACGAACTGGCGCACCGGATGCTGGAAATCTCGGCGGCGGGCCTGAAGCGCCGCGCCGAATTGGACAGCGCTGGCATGAGCGAGGACGGCTTTCTTAATCCCCTGCGCGAATTGGTGAGCCGCGGCTATACCCGTTCCGAAGAGATGCTGAAGAACTATTACGGCGTGTGGGGCAGGGACCTGACGCCGCTGTTTACCGAGTATAATTTTCTCTGACGCTCTCCCAATTTGTCATTCCCGGCGAGGCTCCGGCAGGGGAATGAATTCCTTGTCGTCGCCGGGGATCAGGCCGAACTTGCCGTCCTTCCAGTCCTGTTTGGCGCGCTCGATGCGCTCCTTGGAGGACGAAACGAAATTCCACCAGATATGGCGCTCACCGTCCAACGGCGCACCGCCCAGCAGCATCACCCGCGCCGGGGCATCGGCGAAAAGCAGGGCTTCCTCGCCGCTCTCCAGCGCCAGCATGGCGCCGGGACCATGAACTTCTACGCCATGGCTGCCGCCGGTCTGGATTTCGCCTTCGATCACAAGCAGCGCGCGCTCTTCATGCTCGGCGGCATATTCCAATGCGCCGCCCGGCGCAAAACGCGCATCGGCATAAAAGATGGGGGAGAAGGTTTTGACCGGCGAGGTCAGGCCGAAGGCCGAACCCGCGATCATGCGCAGGGTCACGTCACGCTCTTCGCGTTCCGGCAGATCGGCGGCGGCGAAATGCTGGAAGGCGGGCGGGGTTTCCTCATCGGACTTAGGCAGGCCGACCCAGCTCTGAATGCCGTGCATGCGGTGGCCCGCGGCCCGCGCCGCATTGCCGGTGCGTTCGCTGTGCGCGATACCGCTCCCCGCCGTCATCCAGTTGACGTCGCCGGGCTGAATTTCCAGCAAAGAGCCCAGCGTGTCGCGATGGACCATGGAACCGTCAAACAGATAGGTGACGGTGGCCAGCCCGATATGGGGATGGGGCCGTACATCCAGTCCTTTGCCCGGCGGAAAATCCACCGGCCCGAAATAATCGAAAAATACGAACGGCCCGATGCTGCGCCGCGCCATCTGCGGCAACAGGCGGGTGACATAAAATCCGCTGCCCAGATCGTGCGTTTTTGCGGTGATGGGGATCATGGGGAGAGCCTAGCGACATCGATGCAAAAGCTCTAGTCTCACCAAAATTTTTTGGGGAGATGCCGGTGCTGCGCAAGATATTGAAATTCATTCCCTTGGCCGCGTTTCTCGCTTTGCCGGCCATGGCGAAGGATGACGCCCTGCAGATGGTCTCGATAGATGTCGAGGCCGGCGGCGGCACATTGTTCGTCACGCCGGAAGGAAAATCGCTGTTGATCGACACCGGCAATCCCGAAGTCAGCACCCTGACCGGCGACACGCCCAGTTCCGCGCGCATCGAGAAGGCCGCGCGGGCGTTGGGCGTCAAGAAGATCGATTATCTGATCACCACGCACTATCACGGCGACCATATCGGCGGGCTGGAAGGCCTGCTGGCGCGCATGCCGATCGGAACCTACATCGATCATGGCCCCAACCGCGAAACCGTCGCTCAGGGCGGCGGGGAGATCGACGTCAACAATCCGCCGCCCGGCTCCACCGCCTTTCATTACCGCACCTACAAAAGGCTGATCGGAAAAAGTAAGTATATCGCGGCCAAGGCGGGCGATGTGTTCCGCATCGGCAGCATGACCGTCACCATCGTGATGGCCGACTCCCAGCCGCTTCCCAAGCCGCTGCCGGACGCGGGCGGCGACAATCCGTTCTGCGCCGGCGTCGAAAACGTGCCGGCCAAAGACCCGGATGAGAATGCCAGCTCCACCGCCTCCCTCATCAGCTATGGCAAGGCCAAGATCGCGGTGTTCGGCGATCTGACCTGGAACATGGAAAACAAGCTTTTCTGCCCCATCGACCGGGTCGGCAAGGTGGATGTCTATCTGGTCACCCATCACGGCACCGCTTCGTCGGGCAGCCCGGCTGCGGTCAATGCCATGGCGCCTGTCGTGGCCATCATGGGCAATTCCGCGCGCAAGGGCGACAATCCGGCGCGCGCCAAGACGATCACCGCCAGCCCGCGCCTGCAGGCGATGTGGCGCCTGCATCTGTCCACCGTCAATCCCGAGATTGCTGGCGATCCTCAGATGATCGCCAATCCCGATGCCGACCAGACCAAGGACAAATTCCATGCCTTGCGCTTGCGCATCAAGAAGGACGGCGAAGTCACGGTGATCAACGAGCGCAATGGGTTCAATAAGACGTATCAGGCGGCCCGCTGAAAGCGGGCCGCCTGATACGTCCCGGCGCGCGCGAACGCAGTGAACGCGCGGGAAGGGGACCCAGGTTGTTAGATCAATCCCGGTCTTTCCACCTGGGTTCCCTTCCCTCAGCGCGCCTATTGGCGCGCTTCGCCGGGAATGACAGTCAGGCCAGGCCCGGCAGCGCGAACTTTCCGTCTGCATCCTTGGTGATGGGCCGCGCCCATTTGATGGCGTCGCAAGGCAGCGCGGCATAGAGGTGTGGGAAATCCTCGTTGCGGGATTCGGAATATTCCCATTTTAGCGCCGCGCCCAGCGCGGCCGTATCCACCGCCACCAGCATCAGATCGTCTTGGCCCGCATAATAGCGCCGTAGCGTCTGCGGCAATTGCGCGGCGGTGGAGAAATGCAGAAAGCCATCGGCCCGGTCGTGCGCCGAGCCGTGATAGTCGCCGCTGGCGGCTTCCCATTCGGGGCGCGGCACGATCTTGAAGATCAGCAATTCAAAAAATCCTCAGGATGAGGAGAGTATGCGTCCACCGTCGCATCACGCCGCCGTGCCGCCCACCGTCAGCCCGTCCAGGCGCAGGGTAGGCTGGCCCACGCCCACCGGCACGCTCTGGCCGTTCTTGCCGCAGGTGCCGATGCCCGTGTCCAGTTTCATGTCATTGCCGATCATGGAGACCCGCGTCAGTGATTCCGGGCCCGAGCCGATCAAGGTTGCGCCCTTGATGGCGTGGCCCAGCTTGCCGTCCTCGACGATGTAGGCTTCGGTGCAGGAAAAAACGAACTTGCCGTTGGTGATGTCCACTTGGCCGCCGCCGAAATTGGTGGCGTAGATGCCCTTTTTCACACTGGCCAGAATTTCCGCCGGGTCTTTGTCGCCGCCCAGCATATAGGTGTTGGTCATGCGCGGCATCACCGGCGAGGCGTAAGACTGGCGCCGTCCATTGCCGGTGGGGGCCACGCCCATCAGCCGCGCATTTTGCCGGTCCTGCATATAGCCTTTGAGGATGCCGTCCTCGATCAACACGGTGCGATGGGTGGGTGTGCCTTCATCGTCGAT
>DATEEB010000203.1:0-2278 GCA_035281345.1 Rhizomicrobium sp.
CAGGGCTGGCATTCCCAGCATTCCTATCTGACGCAGGCCGTCGCCGAAAAGCGCCCCAGGATCGTGGTCGAGGTTGGGGTATGGAAAGGGGCATCCGTCGTCACCCTGGCCAAGGAAATGCAGCGTCTGAAATTGGACGCGTTGGTGATCGCGATAGACACTTGGCTGGGCTCATCCGAACATTATCTGTGGGAGAAATTCATCCCCGACCTGGATTTCGAATTTGGCTATCCCCGGCTCTATCGCAAATTCGCCGCCAATATCTGCAACGAGGGTCTGCAAGACTATGTTGTGCCGCTGGCGCTGGATTCCATCAACGCCTTTCAATTGCTCAAAGCAAAAAACATTCGCCCCGATGTGCTGCACATCGATGCCGGGCATGATTATCAGTCCGTATTGGCGGATTTGAAAGCTTGGTGGCCACAGTTGAAGGATGGCGGCGTGCTGATCGGCGATGATTATTTCAAGAAGCCGTTGATCGGAGTGGGCAAATGGCCGGAGGTTCACCAGGCCTTTGACGAATTCTTCGCCGTCACGCCGCACACAAAATTCGAGAGTGGCGACGGCAAGTGTTATGTGGGGAAGCCGGGCTAACTCACTGCACCCTCACAACTGGTGCAGTCACTCAGCCGAGAACTTGCAGACCGTGCTTTTGCACGATGGCAAGCAACTTTAACGCCATGCCGCTTGGGCGTTTCGCGCCGGTCTCCCACTTCTCGACCGTGCTCTCGCTGGTATTGAGATAGCGGGCGAAGACCGGCTGGCTGACATGATTGCTTTCACGCAACTTTTTGATTTGCGCCGGTTTGATCGCAGCCGGAACAGCAAGGCTTGCTTCATCAAAACGCCGCATCGTCGCCTTATCAATCGCGTCGATCTTGTGCAGCGCCGAGGCGGATGCGTGGATGGCCTCGAAGGCGTCACTTTTGAACTTGCTTTTCGCCGCCATGACAAATCTCCCATAAATCTCTGTTCTCTACCAACATGGCAATCTGCATATCGCTGAGCGCCTCGTAACCTTTGGCAAGCTGGCGAAACGCAGCCAGCTCGCCGGCCTCGATGTTTGCGCGGTCCTTCTTGGCAAACAGATACTCATACACCCAGACTTTCTTCCCTCTGGCAAGAACAATGCTGCGGTGCATGTTCTTGTTCAGACGCTTCTTGAAAACGCCTCCGCCCAAATCGTCAGCCTGACCTTTCATGATCTCTGCGATTGCTTCGCAAAGCTCCTTATCGCCAATACGCGCCTTTCTCGCAGCTTTGGCGAACCAGGCACTCTTGAACACGCGGCTGGCTTTCACCGGCTGATCGGCCATCCTGCAATGTAGCACCAGGTGCTACAGAATGCAAGGCGCGCAGTCACGCCGGATTACAAGGCCAAATTTAAAGCGGCTCCGGCTTGGGCTTCTTGGTCGACAGTGACGGATCCAGCCGGACTTGAAACCAGTTCATCGCCCAATGCAGATGCGGCCCCGTGGCACGGCCGGTCGCGCCGATCAACCCGATGCGCTGGCCGCGCCTCACCGCATCTCCTGCTTTCACCAGCCGCGCGCTCTGATGCAGATAGGCGGTGGAGACGCCCTGGCCGTGATCCATCAGGGTGAAACCGCCGCTCAGATAATGATCGTCGCTGATCAGCACTGTTCCGTCTGCGGGGGCGCATATGGGTGTGCCCGTGGGCGCGGCCATGTCCACGCCATAATGCGGCGCCATCGGGGTGCCATTGTCGATGCGCTGGCTGCCGAACACCCCGCTTTGGATGCCCGGCGCCGGCCAATCGAAGCCGGAGAGAAAATCGCCGCCGTCGCTGTCGGTCAGCCGCGCCAGATAGATCTCTTCGGCTTCGCGGGCGATGCGTGCGGCGACCTCAAGCGGCGGGATCACCATATTCTGCGGCAACCCGTCCACGCGTTGAATGTCATATTGGCGCGGCGCGGGCGTGAAAGAACGGCTGTCGCCGCCGCCTTCGGGATAGCGCACCGTCACCAGCGAGGCTTTGGTTTGGTCAGGCGCAAAGCCGAAGGCGAAACGGCCATCGGACATGATCTTGAGTGGCCGCCCGTCCAGCGCCACCCGCGAGCCGGGCGGGGCGCTGCCCGTCACCAAACTGCCCTGCAGCATCGCGCCGCCGAGGGAAAATCGTATGGGTTTTTCTTGCGCCCAAGCGGGGGAAGCGGAGATGCAAAGCGACGCGCCGATAAAAAACCGGCGGCGCATCATTTGGGCGCAAGGCCCTTTTCCTGCGCCCGCGCCGTGGCCACGGCGGGACTGGCATAGG
>DATEEB010000204.1:0-8049 GCA_035281345.1 Rhizomicrobium sp.
GCGCGCGGAGGAGCAGCATGAAAAAAATCGAAGCCATTATTAAGCCCTTCAAGCTGGACGAGGTGAAGGAAGCGCTACAAGAAGTTGGGGTCCAGGGCATAACCGTCACCGAGGCCAAGGGTTTTGGCCGCCAAAAGGGCCATACCGAGCTTTATCGCGGCGCCGAATATGTCGTGGATTTCCTGCCCAAGGTGAAGATCGAGATCGTCATCAATGAGGACCGCCAGGAGGCCAGCATCGAAGCCATCCAGAAGGCTGCGCGCACGGGCCGCATCGGCGACGGCAAGATTTTCGTCCTCAATGTCGAGGAAGCCATCCGCATCCGTACCGGCGAGACCGGCACGGACGCCATCTAGGACCAAGCTTCCGCCCCCCCCCGGGGCGGAGCAACCAATAAGCCAGGAGCGTCGGCATGAGCCGGGGCGGCCTGAAATCAAGTCAACGTTGAAGGAAAGACCGAACTATGGCCGATAAGAAAACAACCGCCGCCGACATTCACAAGCTGATCAAGGAAAAGGAAGTCAAATACGTTGACATCCGCTTCACCGACCCGCGCGGCAAGTGGCAGCATGTCACCTTCGACCTGATGATGGTGGATGACGACTTCCTCAACGAAGGCACGATGTTCGACGGTTCCTCGATCGCCGGCTGGAAGGCGATCAACGAGTCCGACATGCTGCTGAAGCCGGATCTGGACACCGCGGTGATCGATCCCTTCTTTGCCCAGACCACGCTGATCCTGATCTGCGACGTGCTGGAGCCCTTGACCGGTCAGCATTATGCGCGTTGCCCGCGCTCCATCGCCAAGGCGGCGGAAGCCTTTGTGAATTCCTCGGGCGTCGGCGACACCACCTATTTCGGTCCGGAAGCCGAGTTCTTCATTTTCGACGATGCGCGCTTCGACGTCGGCATGAACAAGGGCTTTTATTATGTCGACTCCAAGGAAGGCGCCTATAACAGCGGCACCGAATATCCCGAAGGCAATCTGGGTCACCGCCCCAAGGTGAAGGGCGGCTATTTCCCCGTCCCGCCGGTGGACAGCGAACAGGACATGCGCGGCGAAATGCTGGCGGTGATGCGTGACATGGGCATCAACCCGGAAAAGCATCACCACGAAGTCGCCAGCGCGCAGCACGAACTTGGCTTCAAGTTCAACACCCTGACCAAGTGCGGCGATTACATGCAGATCTACAAGTATGTGATCCACCAGGTCGCCCAGGCCTATGGCAAGACCGCGACCTTCATGCCCAAGCCGATCTATGGCGACAACGGCTCGGGCATGCATGTGCATCAGTCGATCTGGAAGGGCGGCAAGCCCTTGTTCGCCGGCTCGGGCTATGCCGATCTATCGGACACCTGCCTATATTACATCGGCGGCATCATCAGGCATGCCAAGGCGCTCAACGCCTTCACCAATCCCTTGACCAACAGCTACAAGCGTCTGATCCCCGGTTTCGAAGCCCCGGTTCTGCTGGCCTATTCGTCCCGCAACCGTTCGGCCTCCTGCCGCATCCCGCACTCGGCCTCGCCCAATGGCAAGCGCGTCGAGGTTCGCTTCCCCGATCCGGGCGCGAATCCCTATCTCGCCTATGCCGCGATGCTGATGGCGGGCCTGGACGGGATTGAAAACAAGATCCATCCGGGTGGTCCCATGGACAAGGATCTCTATGCCCTGCCGCCGGATGAGCTGGCCAAGGTCCCGCAGGTCTGCGGCTCCTTGCGCGAGGCGCTGGACAACCTGAAGGCCGATCACGACTTCCTCAAGAAGGGCGGCGTGTTCAGCCAGGACTTCATCGACAGCTATATCGATCTCAAAATGGAAGAAGTGTATGCCTTCGAGCACACGCCTCACCCGATTGAGTTCAAGATGTATTACTCTGTCTAAGCACCACTGACTTGAACGGAAAGGCCGGACGCGTGTCCGGCCTTTTTGTTTTCAGGCAGCAGTCCCGGCCTCGCGGTCCGCGCTTTGCCCGGACCGCTGCGGCGTTCGGCGGGCGAAAGGTCCACTGGACCTGCTCGCACGCCAAGCGTGCCGCGCCTCACCCGGCCTTTTTGTTTTCGACTGTTCGTTATCAGGCTGCGGCGGCGGCTTTTTCCTGCCGGGGCGGCAAGGTCACAAACACCGAGCAGCCCTTGCCCAAATCGCTTTCCATCCAGGCGCGGCCGCCATGCATCTCGGCCAGGCCCTTGACCAGCGCCAGGCCCAAACCGGTACCGCCGGCTTGGCGGTCGAAGCGGTTGTCCACTTGGTTGAAAGGCTGGAAGATGTTGGCCAATTTCTCGCGCGGGATGCCCGGCCCGTTGTCGCGCACCAGAATTTGAAAATCGCCGTTGGGGGCGCGGCCGCCGATCACGTCGATACGCCCGCCCTCGGGCGTGAATTTCACCGCATTGGAGACCAGATTGAGCAGAATCTGTTTCACCGCCCGCTCGTCGGCATAGAGGCCCGGCGCGTTGGGATCCACCGAGATCGTAAGGGTTTGTCCCTTTTCGCGCGCCTTGCAGTTGATCAGTTTGAGCGCGATATCGAACATGCGCGGGGCTTCCAAGGGGCCCGGCTGAATTTCCATGCGGCCGGCTTCAATCTTGGCCACGTCCAGAAGATCGTTGATCAGCGACAAAAGATGCGCGCCCGACGCATGAATATCGCCGGCATAGTCCCGATAACGATCCGAACCCACCGGCCCGAAGCATTCCTGGGCGATGATTTCCGAAAAACCCAGGATGGCGTTCAGCGGTGTTCGCAGTTCATGGCTCATATTGGCCAGAAAGGCCGTCTTGGATGCGTTGGCAGCTTCCGCCTCGAAGCGCTTTTTCAGCGCTTCGTCGCGGGTATGCTCCAATTCCCGGGCCAAATCCTCGACCTTGAAGCGCAGCCGGGCATCCTCGCCCAAGCGCAGCACCAAGGGGCGGCCTGTGTACCACATCTGGAAAGCCACAAAGGGCGCCAGCGCGCCCATCACCATGTCGATGATCGAATCGCCCAACAAGAACCGTGCCGACGTCATCAAGGACACAGGCAATAGAGTCGCGATGTACATTTTCATGTTGCTGCCGCGCGCCACCACCAAGCTGGCGATCACCGCCATCACACAACCCGCCAGGAACATGTGATTGAGCGCATTGCCGGGTTCCCAGCACAGCCAGGCCATCAGGCCCCAGGCGGCGCTTCCCATGGCCTGGATCATCACAAAGCATTGCTGCCAGGATTCCACATCGCCTTCACTGTCGTCATAGTGCTCATAGGCGGTGGCCATCAGGGCGCCGGCCCCCATGGCGGCGGTCACCGCCAAGGGCAGGAACAGCGTATAGGCGAAACTGACATTGCCGAAGACACCGGTGGAGCAAAGAATGGCGGCGGCCGTGGCCCATACCGGCGCGGTGATGCGCGTATTGCGCGCCGTGGTGGCGGCAAGCGTCAGTTGCGCCCTCAGAACGCGCGGCTCACTCTCCTGGCCCTCGGTGAAATAGCGTAAAATCGACACGCTGGAACCTTCTCTCCCAGAAGGCCATTATCACTAGGGGCTCTTAATAATACCTTTGGCATCCGACATTTCCTCCTATACGCCTGGGGCCTCGCTTTTCATGGTTGAGAAAAAGTAAAACAGGGCGGAAGGCGTTCGATTCGCGGCGCTTTTCGAAAACATGTCACCCGTCCGCCTAGAAACCGCACTGCTATGGCCAAAAATAATCCCGACCTTTTCGACAGTTCCTCATCCGCATCCAAGGCTTACACCGCCAAGGACATCGAGGTTTTGGAAGGATTGGAGCCGGTACGCCGCCGCCCCGGCATGTATATCGGCGGCACCGATGTTAACGCCATGCACCATCTGGCGGCGGAGATTATCGATAACGCCATGGACGAGGCGGTGGCTGGCCATGCCACCCGCATCGAACTGGAGCTTAAAGACGGCAATGTGCTCAGCGTGCGCGACAATGGCCGCGGCATGCCGGTGGACCCCCATCCCAAATTCAAGAACAAGTCGGCGCTGGAAATCATCATGACCACGCTGCATGCGGGAGGAAAATTCGACGGCAAGGCCTATGACACCTCCGGCGGATTGCACGGCGTGGGCGCCTCGGTGGTCAACGCCCTGTCGGAGTGGACCGAGGTGGAAGTGGCGCGCGACAAACACGCCCACAAGATGCGCTTCGAGCGCGGCCATGCGATCGGAAAACTCAAGGACCTGGGCGCGGTCAACCGGCGCGGCACCACTGTCACCTTCAAGCCCGATACCAAGATCTTTGGCGAGGCGCGGTTCTCGCCCGCCCGTCTGCACCGCATGGCCAAGTCCAAGGCCTATCTGTTTCGGGGCGTGGAAATCCGCTGGGTTTGCGATCCCTCCCTGATCCAGGATGAGACGCCCGCGGAGGATGTGCTGAAGTTTCCCGGCGGGTTGCTGGATTTCCTGCGCGCCGAGATCGGTAAGGCCCAGACCGTAACGCCGCGCGATTTTTCCGGCCGTACCGAAAATAAGGCCAAGGACGGCAACCGGGGGGCGGTGGAATGGGCGGTAGCCTGGGCGCCGTCGCGCGACGCCTTCACCCGTTCCTATTGCAACACCATTCCCACGCCCCAAGGCGGCACCCATGAACAGGGCTTGCGCAACGCGCTGACCAAGGCACTGCGCGCCCATGGGGAACGCACCAACAACCGCAAGACGGCGCTGATCACCGCCGACGATGTGATGGACGCGGCTTGCGCGGTGTTGTCGGTCTTTATCCGCGAACCGGAATTCCAAGGCCAGACCAAGGACAAACTGTCCTCGCCGGACGCCCAGCGGCTGGTGGAAAATGTGGTGCGCGATCATTTCGATCACTGGCTGGCGGAAAGCCCGGCCGAAGCCGACAAGCTTTTGGGCTTTGTGATCGACTGCGCCGAAGACCGGCTGAAGCGCAAACAGGAAAAGGAAGTCAGCCGCAAGGCGGCGACCCGCAAGCTGCGGCTTCCCGGCAAGCTGGCGGACTGCAGCCGTGACGAAGCGGCCGGCACCGAGATTTTCCTGGTGGAAGGCGACTCGGCGGGCGGAAGCGCCAAGCAGGCGCGCGACCGCGCCACTCAGGCGATCCTGCCCTTACGCGGCAAGATTCTGAATGTGGCCTCGGCCGCCGCGGGCAAGTTGCAGCAAAATCAGGAGCTCAGCGATCTGGTGCAGGCGCTGGGTTGCGGCACCGGCGCGAAATACGACGCCAGCGCCTTACGCTACGAGCGCGTGATCGTCATGACCGACGCCGATGTGGACGGCGCCCATATCGCCTCCCTGCTCTTGACTTTTTTTTACCGCGAGATGCCTGGCCTGATCCAAGACAACAGGCTGTTCCTGGCCATGCCGCCGCTGTATCGCCTCACCCAAGGCGGCAAGACGATTTATGCGCGCGACGATGCCGACCGGGAACGTATTCTCAAAAAGGAATTCCGCAGCAACGCCAAGGTGGAGGTGTCGCGTTTCAAGGGCCTGGGCGAGATGATGCCGGCGCAGCTCAAGGAAACCACCATGCGCCCCGGTCACCGCACCCTGCTCCAGGTCCACATCCCCAGCGGCGACATCCAGGAAACCGAAAATCTGTTCGAACGCCTGATGGGCAAGAAACCGGAACTGCGCTTCCAGTTCATTCAGGAGAATGCGGAGTTTGCACGAGAAGCGGTCGACGTTTAGCGCGCCGGCACCGAAATTTTCGCGGATAAGACGGTGCTATCTCCCATCTGGGACGGCACGGCTTGGGCGGGACGGGCCCGCAACAGCTTTGCGCCTTGCGGCGGCAAACCGCGCCGCCGCGCCAATAGGGTGATTTCAATCGCTTGCGGCGATGCCAGCCGCAAATAAAAGCGCGCGGTGGCGCAATCGGGCGTGGAACAGAGGATGGCGGTGCGCCGACCAGGAGCCTGCCCGGAAATAGGAACAGTAACGCCCCTCAAAGTCAGCGATTGCAGCCTGGCTTGCGCCGGCACCAGTAGAACGATCCCCTCTGCCTGTGATTTCACATCCAATGTCACGACATCGCCGCTGCGCCGCGCCACCACCGCGGGCGCGGGATACCGCGCAGGCCCGGCCGGGGCAATATAGCCCTCTCCAACAAGCGCCTGCGGCATGGCGGAAAAATTGGCGGCCGCGCGCAAAGCATCCGGCAACCGGGCCACCGGATCGGCCACCCAGAAGGCGCGGCCGTCTTTCTCCACATAGGTCAGGTTCAAGCGTTCCGGTGCATCGGCCGTATAAGCGGGTTGAAGGCCGGCGATCGCAGACAGCAAAAACGCCGCACCCAGCGACAACACAAAGGACGGTTTCCAGACCGGCGCTTGCCGCAACAACGGCAATAGCGGCAACAGGCCGAAGGCGGCGCTGACCGTAAACAACGGGTGCAGCTTGAGCCCCATGATGGCCTCGCCATTGGCGTTCAGTCCGATCCAGATGATCAACGCCGGCAGCGCCGCGGCGAACAGGGCCCATTGGCGCCCCCCGCGCGTCAGCCAAAGCAGCGGCACAGCAATCAGGGAAGGAAACAGGAAATAAGGCGAAAGGCCCGGCGCCCAGAAGGCGCAAACCACCGCCAGTCCGGCCATCCACAACCAGCAGCCAACCGCCCCTGCCCATCGTGACGCCATCAGCGCCATCGCGAACACGCCGAAGGCCAGAGCCAGGCGCAGATACACGGGATAAGCAAAGGAAGGATCGGGCTGGCCACACAGCCATGCCGCGATGCCGTGCAATGCAAAACCCGTTGCCACGGACCCTGCCAGCAACAAAAGCGGCATCGCCAGCGCCAGCAACGCATGCTTGCCATCCGGCCGCTGGCGCCGCAGGCCCGCCAGCGCGATCAACACAAAGGTGCCCAGCGCCAGCGGCAAAGCCCATGTGGCGGGCAGACGCGGCAACACATATCCCAACACATCCAGATAGATCGCGTTCCCGCTTTTGAGGCCCTTCAGATCGGCGCGGCTGAGCGCCTCCGCCAGACCCAGGGCATTGTCGCCATGCTGTTGCAGGCTGCGCGGATCGATATTCTCGCGGCGATCCAGCGGGGTGTGATACTGCGCCTCATTGCCGATGAAGGCGAAATTGTAAGCGGTGATGCCCGCCGCCAGGAACGGCGTCAGGTCGGTATCGCGGGGCAGATATTTGTAGATCTCGGCGTAAAGCGAGGAAGCGGCAAAGCGCGGCACGCTTTGGGCATAAAGATCGATCAGCTTGGCGTCGCCCGCGCTGGTTTGAAATAGATAGCTGGGGCCCTGATTGCCGCGCGCCTCGACATTGATCACCGCGCCGGTCCTGTGGCGCGTCCTGGAATCGCGCAGATAGAACACCGCGCCCAACATCCCATTCTCTTCCCCATCGGTGAACAGAGCGGTGATGGGATGTTTGTTCTTGATACCCCGCGCCTTCAGGGCACGGCTGGTTTCCAGCAAAGTCGCCACACCGGATCCGTCATCGCCCGCGCCCGGCCCCGCCGCGACGGAGTCGCTATGGGCCATCAGCAGAATCTGCTTGCCCGTCCCTTCCGAAATATCCGCGATGATATTGGTGACGGTGGCGCAAGAAATAACGCTCCAACGGCGCTCGCCGGAACAACTCAATCCGGTCTGGACGCGCCCCTTCACGCCCATTGCGGCCAATTCCTTCAGGATGCGGGTCCGCACTGCCTGGGCCGCCGCGCTTCCCGCCGGATGGGGCCGCTGATCGCCCAAAATCCGTCCCAGCACGGCGTCGGCGCGGGCGGCGGAGAATTGCGTGGCGGGCGCATCCAAGCCTAAGGCATCGGGGCGCGCTTGACCGTGGATCGACAGCAGCCAGATAGCGGCCACCAGTCCCGCCAGCAGCCAAATACGTCCCATTTTCGCCTCAAGTTCCGCCTGAACCCGAAAATACAGGCATAACTTGCTTTTTCGAGGAATATCCCTATTTTGCGCTGCGGTAAGAGTCGCACGCCATCTGGGCTGTGCGGTCATGGGCGCCACGGGTCGCGCCCCTTTTCAGGAGCGTGCTACGACCAGTGTGACGAGTTCCGGCGCGGAAGCCGGATTAGACGAAGTTATTGAGAACCAACAAG
>DATEEB010000205.1:0-4912 GCA_035281345.1 Rhizomicrobium sp.
TGCCCCCTGTTTTTGGCCGCCTCTTTGGCGTATCTGGCGGCCCAACCGGATGATGGGCCGGCTCTGCAAGCGGCGCAGGACCGGACCGCGCCCCCCACGGGCCCCAAAAGCGGCGAAATCAGCTAAGAACCACCCCACTTCCATGTCAATCATGACGGAACACAGATGAGCGGCCAGGCACAGATTTTCATAGACGGCGCGGCCGGCACCACCGGCCTGGAGATACGCGAGCGTCTGGCCGGCCGCACCGGCCTGTCGCTGATCACCCTGTCCGAGGCCGAACGCAAGGATCAGGCGGCGCGCAAGGCCGCCCTGAACCAGGCCGATCTGGTGATCCTGTGCCTGCCGGACGAGGCGGCGCGCGAAGCGGTCAGCCTGATCGACAATCCCAAGACCCGGGTGATCGATGCCTCTAGCGCCCACCGGGTGGCGCAGGGCTGGACCTATGGTTTCGCGGAGTTGGAAGCGGACGGCTATGCGCGGATCGCGGCTGCCAAGCGGGTCAGCAATCCCGGCTGCTGGCCCACCGGTTTTCTGGCCATCATACGCCCCTTGGTGCGCGCCGGGCTGGTGCCGCCGGATTTTCCCATCAGCGTCAGCGGCGTTTCCGGCTATTCCGGCGGCGGCAAAAGCATGATCGCGGAATTCCAGGACGAAAAAGCCGCCGACTATACCGAGGCGGTCTCGCGCATCTATGGCTTGAACCTGGCGCACAAGCATCTTCCCGAGATGCAGGTCCATTCCGGCCTCAACCATCCGCCTTTGTTCGCGCCCAGCGTGGGGCGTTTCTATCGCGGCATGCTGGTGGAAGTGCCGCTGTCCTTGTGGGCGCTGCCCGCCAAGCCGGCGGCGCGCGATATCCATGCCGTCCTGGCGCGCGCCTATCCAGACCGGCCGCTGGTCAAGGTCGCCTCGCTGGAAGATGCCGCGGCGGTCAAGACACTAGATGCCGAAATCCTGGCCGGCAGCAATGGGCTGACGCTCTATGTTTTCGGCAATGACAAGACTGGCCAGGCGCGGGCCGTGGCGGTGTTCGACAATCTGGGCAAGGGCGCAGGCGGCGCTGCGGTGCAGAATCTCAATATTATGCTGGGCTTCCCCGAAACAACCGGGCTGTGATGCCTTACCCTTCGACAAGGCTTACGCCTCGTGCTGAGCCTGTCGAAGCATGAGGAAATTCCGTGCTAGTTTCTGCCATGCTTGGCGGGAAGGGCGTTCTGTTTTCGGTTGCGGCGGGGCTGGCATTGTTTGCCGGCGCGGTGCTTTACGCCATCCACCAAACGCCCAAGCCTGAAGGCTTTTCCGGACTGCAATTTGCGCCATTGACCCCCGCGGCGGCGGCGCGCACGCCTTTGTTGGAACGGGGCGGCGCCCTGGTCCATCAGGTGATGGCGGACAGTCCGGCGGAAAAAGTCAAAATCGAACCCGGTGTCG
The DNA here is from genome assembly GCA_035281345.1 of Rhizomicrobium sp. Taxonomy (GTDB): domain Bacteria; phylum Pseudomonadota; class Alphaproteobacteria; order Micropepsales; family Micropepsaceae; genus Rhizomicrobium. Next base: position 1,435 of record DATEEB010000205.1, read on the forward strand.
TGGTGGCGGCGATTGACGGCACGGCGATTACTTCGGCGCGTCAGGCTTCGGATGTGATCCGCACCTATAAGGCGGGTGCGCGCGCCACTTTGACGATTTATGACATCGCTCAGGGCGAGGTCAGACCGCAACGCGTTTTGCTGGTGTTCGATGCCGAGCCACCATCCGGGAAAAATTTTTCGGTATCGCCGCCGCGTACCTTGGCCAAGGAACGCCGGCCGCCGCCGATCACGGCCGCCAACGCCTTCTGGTCGCCGCGCATCCTGCGCGGTGCCACCATCAAGCCCCTGGCCTTGAGCGGTCTAGGCGCCGGTCAATGCAACGCTTTTGCCCCGGAAGGGTGGCGGGTGGCGGCGCATGCACCCGACAATTCGCTGTTTCATGTCATGGCAGGCGAGGGATTCGCGCACGCGCTCTACAAATCCGCGTTGCTCAACGGGGCTGCGCCGCAAGACCATGTGCGCGCATTCTTGCAGGAAACATTCGCCTCGCCGGTGGTGCTGACGCCGCCGCAGACCCGCCCTTTCGGCTTCGTGATCCAGGACTATGGCAACCGCAAGGGCGGCACGGGCTTTGCGCTTTATCGTGTCACGGCGGGGCGCATCGCCATCTGGGCGGTGGCGGTGCCCGGTGGCGATGCCAGTTGGGCCAAGCCGCTGGCGGGAACGGTGGCGCTGTCCATGCACTGCGCTTCGCCGGGCGCTCCCAAACCTTTGCCGCGCGATCCCGATCTTTTGGCGACACGCATCTCGCTGCGTTGTCTGCAGGGGGCGTGCGGCGAAACCGATTTCGCCGCCACCTATCTGACGGTGCTGCGCTTCGGCTATGTCCACAATGTGAAGGGCAATATGTTTTTGGTGCGCCCGCGCCGCGACTTCTGGCAGAGCGGGCCCGAAGGCCCCGGCTTTTATCACCAGATCGGCGGCGAGAATGAAAAGCTGCTGCCGGGGAGAATAAATTAGCTCCCATGTCATCCCCGGCGAGCTTTGCGCGTGAGCGCGAAGCGAGGGAAGGGGACCCAGGCTTTTACCATCGTGACTGTGTTGAACACCTGGGTTCCCTTCCCCACGCATCGCTTCGCGCTGCTCGGCCGGGAATGACAGGTCAATTCTTGCGATGGAAAAGAGAGTACAAGCCGACAATCAGGCCTGCAAATACCGTTAAAATGACAATAGCGGGAAACACCACAAATGAATAATGTTCATCCAAATCTTTCCAGTCCCCCCAAAAGCAACTTGTAAAGAAAATGCCGTCGGAGAAGGTCAGATTCAGCGCCGCTAATTCCTTTATACAAAACAGAGACAGCAACAGAAAGCTCAGGCGGCTCGCATTGATCACCGGACCATTACTTTTCCAGCCCAGCACGAAAAATATTAAGGCTACTGCGAAAAAAATGGGCATGGCTTGAATTTGCCAATAGGGACCCCGGCCGAAAAAGTGATCACAGCTTTGGCGCGAAATTAGCAGACCAATGGCATATCGAGCGCTAAATAAGCCGGCAATTCCAGTGCTAATAATCGCGACTGAAGACGCGATCACTTTTAGATCCGATCTGCTGCTCACTGCGCTTTGACCTTCACGTAACTCCCCGGCGCGTCGCCCAGAATCTTGAGGTCGCCATCGCCCGGTTGGCGCGCTGGCACTTTCGGGCCCGATAGTTTGGACAGCCAGCGGTCCCAATCGGGCCACCAGGAGCCGGGATGCTCGGTTGCGCCCTTCTTCCAGCTCTCAATGTCTTTGGCGTCCGTCTCATTGGCCCAATATTGATATTTCTTCGCCGCCGGCGGATTAATCACCCCCGCGATATGGCCGCTCCCTGCGATGATGAAACGCACCGGACCGCCGAACAGATTGACCGATTTGAAGACCGAATTGGCTGGGGCGATGTGATCTTCCTTGGCCGATTGCAGATAGACCGGCACCTTCACCTTTGACAGGTCCAGTCTGACGCCCGCCATCTCCATCTTGCCGCGCGCCAGCGCATTCTCCTTGTAGCAATTGCGCAAGTAAGACAGATGCAGCTTCTCCGGCATCCGCGTGGTGTCGGAATTCCAATAAAGCAAGTCGAACGGCATGGGCTGCTTGCCGAGCAGGTAATTGTTGATCACGAACGACCAGATCAGATCGTTGGCGCGCAGCATGTTGAAGGCGCCCGCCATCTTGGAGCCGGGCAACACGCCACCTTGGCTATCCATTTTCTGCTTCAGCGCATCGAGCTGGGCTTCGTCGACGAACACTGACAATTCGCCCGCTTCGCTGAAATCGGTCTGCGCCGCCCAGAAGGTGGCGGAATGAATCCTGTCGTCGCCCTTTTGCGCCATATAGGCGAGGGTGGCGGCCAGCAGCGTGCCGCCGATGCAATAGCCGACACAGTTGGGGTCGCGCACCCCGGTGGCTTTCTCCACCGCGTCCAGGGCGGCAAAGATTCCGCCCTCCATATAGTCTTCAAAGCCCTTCTGGGCCATGTCGGCGTCGGGATTGACCCAACTGACCAGGAAGACCGTGTAGCCCTGGCCCACCAGCCAGCGCACGAAGCTGTTCTCGGGGCGCAGATCGATGATGTAGAACTTGTTGATCCAGGGCGGAAAGATCAGCAGCGGCCGTTCATGGACTTCATCTGTGGTCGGAGAATATTGCAGCAACTCCATGATCTCATTGCGGAACACCACCTTGCCGGGGGCGGTGGCGATATTCTCGCCGATCACAAAGCCGTCGGCCGACTGGCGGATGGAAAGCTCGCCCTGGCCGCGTTCGATATCGGCCAGAAGATTGTCCAACCCCTTGACCAGATTTTCGCCATTGGAGGCGATGGTGGCTTTCAGCACATCCGGATTGGTGAGTGGGAAATTGGTGGGGGCCATCGCATCGGCGAATTGGCGGGTATAGAAGGCCACCCGGCCGCGCTCTTTCTCGTCCAGGCCGTGGAGACTGCCTACCATCTCCTGCATGGCGTTGGCGGTAAGCAGATAGCTCTGCTTGATGAAATCGAAAATCTCATTTTCCCGCCATTCCTCAGCTTTGAAGCGGCGGTCGCCGGGTGCGGGCTCCACCACCGCCGGCGCCTCGCCGCCCAGCATGCGCCGCGCCGTGGTTTCCCAAAGCGTCATGACGTTGGCCCACCATTCTCTTTGCGCCGCCACCACCGCCTCGCGGTCGCTGCTCATCGCCTTGGCCAGCGCCAGCATGGCGCCGGAGATGTTGAGCGGATCGATGGGGCCCGGATTTTCGCGGGCATTCATGCGGGCGGCAAAGTCCAGCATCAGCTGCTGGCTCTTCAGGCCCACGCTCAACATGTTGCGGGCGAATTCCTGGGTGTTGAGCTTATCGGGTGAGATCACCGATTCGGGCGCAGGCGGGGTGGCAGGGCCTTGTGCGGGCATCGCGGGGGATCGCCTTTGGTGAAATCTCTGATAGCCCGGGCGTGCGGACCGCCGCAAGCTGTGCCAAAGCGGGCCCAAAACAGGACGGGCAAGCAGAA
>DATEEB010000206.1:0-2320 GCA_035281345.1 Rhizomicrobium sp.
TTCCTGCGTCCGAACTTGCGGAGGACTGAGGGGCTCGGCCACCTGAGTCGCGCGTTCAAAGCTCTTAAACTGGCTTCCCAACAGCGTTTTTGCGGTTTTTTCCGCAAACGGCCTGCCCTGGAAGGTGGCGGCTTATACCCATCAGGGTTCTGGGGGTCAAGCCGCCAAAAGCCCGCTTTTCTGCGCTTTTGCGCATTCCCGTTTCATGACATATGTTTACTATAGAAACACAGAGGCCGCATTGCAGCCTGGGGCCAAATCCCATACTCCTCTGAGAGCCACTCCTTAATAAGAAGGCGGCGCAATGCCCCGTTTGGGACAGGCGATATCCTGGCAGGCCACCCCGCGAAGCTGGGTGATGGCCTTCACGCTGCTGGCGCTTCTGCTGCAGAGCCTGGCGGTCCAGAGCCATATTCACCAACTGGCCCAGCCGCAAACCGTCAACATTGCGGCTACGGAATTGCCGGTCCCCACCCCACCCAAGGTCCCAGACCTCATCGATCCTTGCCGCTTGTGCCAGGAACTGATGCATGCCGGCGCCTTTGTCGTCCCTTCGGTCACGGTCATCGCCGCGGGCTTGAGCTTTGCCGCGGCCCTTGTTCCGGACCGCCCGGTCCATGCGGGAACTTTTGCCAGGGCGTTTTCCTGGCAAAGCCGCGCCCCGCCGCGTCGCTAGCGCCTCCCTCTTTGTCCGTACGCGGCGGTTCGCCGCGACCAGCGCGCCCATCGGGCGTGCGTTTCCCATTTCGGAGTTCACTTATGATCCGTTCTCTTCTGCTTTGCGGTGCCGCCGGAATCGCCCTTTTGTCTGTCCCTGCCTGGGCGCAACTGCACCCGCCGGTGGTGGAACGCATTGTGGTCACCGCCTCGCCCCTGGGCGGCGATGCCAGCAATCTGGCCAGCATTCCCTCTCATATCGACACCAACGATATTTTGCGCCGTGGCGGCGCGACCTTGGCCGACAGCTTGTCCGGCATTCCAGGCGTCGGCAGCAGCGGCTTCGCCTCAGGCGCCAGCCGTCCGATCATCCGTGGCATGGATGCGAGCCGCGTGCGCGTTCTGGAAGATGGCACCAGCAGTTCGGACGCCTCCGACATCGGGCCGGACCATGGCGTGCCGATCGACCCCCTATCGGCGCGCAGCATCGAGGTGGTGCGGGGCGCAGCGACATTGCGCTATGGCAGCCAAGCTATTGGCGGGGTGGTCAACGCCATCAACAATCGCGTGCCCCTGACGCTGCCGGAGGAAAGCGGCGGCGAGGCCACGATCAGCACCGACAGTGTTTCGCGCGGCGGCCAGCTGTCGCTGTTGGGCGATACGCGGCTGGGCAACTTCGCCTTTCACGCCGACGGCTTTTATCGCCGCGCCGGCGATTACGACACGCCGCTGGGCACGCAGGCCAATTCCTATTCCCGGGGCGACGGTGTATCGCTGGGCGGCTCTTATTTCTTCGGCGAGGACAATCGCGTGGGCGCCGCGCTGATTCACTATGACGCCGAATATGGCATTCCCAGCGACATTACCTTCATCGATATGCGCCAGACCAAGGTTCTGACCAATTCCCATTTCGATCTGCGCAGCGGCGTGTTTCAGAGCCTGAATATCACCGGCAGCTATGGCGATTATGCACACGAGGAAAAGGACCCGCTGGCCGGAACCGTCGAGGCCGCCTTCAAGAACAAGGAATTCGACGGCCGCATCGAAGCCCTGCTGGGGGCCATGGGACCTTTCTCCAGTTCGGCCCTGGGCGTGCAAATTCAAAATCGGCAATTTTCCGCCTTGGGCAGCGGCGCGGATTATCTGTTGCCGGCGCTGACGCAGAATTATGCCGGCTTTTTCTTCACCCAGGCCCCCATCACTGGCGCCTTGCAGTTGGAAGCCAGCGCGCGGCTGGAACATGTGCAGGTGGAAGGAACGCCGGCGTCCGGTCTTGCCATCACACGCGGCTTCACGCCGCTCAGCGGCGCGGTTGGCCTGCTGCTGGAGGTTGACGAAAACATCAAACTGGGCTTGATCGGATCCAGCACGGCGCGTGCCCCGGCGCAGACCGAATTGTTCGCGCGCGGCGCCCATGACGGACCGGGCACGTTTGAGACCGGCAATCCCCTTCTGAAAATGGAGCGTTCCAACGCCCTGGAAGGCACGCTGCGCCTGCGTTACGGCGATTTCCGCCTGGACGGCAGCATCTATGGCAACTGGTTCGACAATTATATCTATGGCGCGCTGACCGGCTTGGATTGCGACGAAGACGGCAATTGCGCCGTCGGATCGGGCGGCGAATTGCGCCAGCTTAACTATACCCAGTCCCAGGCCTATTTCC
>DATEEB010000207.1:0-11667 GCA_035281345.1 Rhizomicrobium sp.
AAAAGCCTTGGCCGACGCGGGCAACCCCCGCGCCCAGGCACGGCTGGCATTGGCGTATCTGCGCGGGCAGGGCTCCGCGGGAGACGCCAATGCCGCGTATCTTTGGAGTCTGTCGGCGGCGCGGGAAGGCAATCCTGTCGCGCAGTACCTCTTGGGCGTTCAGTATCTGCAGGGCGACCGCGTCAAGGCCGACCCGGTGGCGGCCGTGCAATGGTTTCAGCGCGCCGCGGACAAGGGCAATCTGAAGGCGATGCACAATCTCGCCATTGCCTATGCCAATGGCCAGGGCACCAACAAGGATGAAGCCAAGGCTGTGGAATGGTTCGCCAGGGCCGCCAAGCATGGTTATGTGGATTCGGTTTTCAATCTCGCCGTGATGTATGAGCGTGGCGCTGGCGTGCCGCAGGATCCGCTGCAGGCTTTCAAATGGTACACGATCGCGGCGATGGCGGGTGATGCTTCTGCCAAGGAACGGCTGGCCACCTTGCGCGGCGAGATGACGGCGGATGAGATCAAGCTGGCCGGCAATGCGGCGCAGGCCTTTGAACCGGCCCCCGCGGCGGAAGACGCCAACACGCTTTAATTTTTCGATCCGGCATTTTCCGGATCGGGCGGGCGCCTCAGGCTGCCGTAATGGCTGGCCCAGACCTTGGTGAATTCGGCGCCCAGCAAGAAAATCTGTGCCGAGAAATAGACCCATATCAGAAGTACGATAATGCCGCCCGCCGCGCCGTAAATATTGGCGGTGACGAAATTGGCCAGGTAATAGCCGATCAAACTCTGCCCCGCCTCGAACAAAAGTGCGGTGCCGAAGCTGGCCACCAGCACATCCCGCCACAACAATTTCCTGTTGGGCAGCACCTTGTACACGGCGGCAAACAGAAGCGCGACAGTCAGGAATCCGATCCCAAAATTGATCGCCGGGATCACGGCGTCATATATGTCGGTGTAACGGTCCAGCACCTTCCCCAACAGGCGGATCCCCGTGGCCATAACCATGGAGGCCAGCAACAACACCCCCAGCCCGATGACCAGGGTGAGGCTCAACACCCGGCCGCGCAGCAATTGATAAAAATAGGATTCATGGCGGGGCGCCTTCCAGATCACATTCAGCGCGTCCTCAATTTCTGTGAAGAATCCAGATGCGGTGACGATCAGGGCAGTGACGCCGATCAGGCTGCTGGCCAGGGTATGGTCGCCGCTTCTGACATGCAGGATGGCGAGCTGCACCATATCGGCGCTTTCCGATGTCATGATCCGGGTCAACTGATCATGCACCGCGCTGCTGGCGGCATCCTGGCCCAGGCCCAGCGCGGCGATCGCGGTGGCGATAAACAGAACCGGCGCGATGGCGGTGACGGCATAAAAGGAAATAGCCGCACCGCGCGTCAGGGCGTTGTCATCGACAAAGGCTTCGACGCCTTCCTTGAACAGCATCCAGACGGTCAGGCGGCGGCCCACGGTGCTCTCACGGCTTGCGAAATAGAAGGACGGGTTCCCTCAGGTTCCCCCAACGTAACAGGCCTGAAGAAAGTTTCATCTAGTGCCCCGATTCCGAAATTCGCACGATCACGATATCGGGTTTTGGCGAATTTCGGAATCGCGAGGACGCTAGCCAACTTATTGATTCCTAGTGTCGTTTTGGTTTCGAAGTTCGCCAAGGGCTCGATACTGATGATAGGGCGAACTTCAAAACCACGACACTAGGCGCAAACCACGGTGCGCCTCGGACGTTAGCCAAAGGAGGGTCACCGTTAAGGCATTGATAGGCATGGCCGTTACCGGAGAGTCGCACAAGCCAGGATTGACATGGACGCGCGCGGCGCTGCGCGAGCGTATCGTTTCGGATTTCCGCGATTTCCACTTCACCTGGGCTGGTTTCTTCAAATGGAACGGCATCACCCTGGCGGCGTTTCTGTTCGCCGCCATCGTGACGCTTTATTTCCTGGACTGGAACCAGATGCGCGGGCCCATCGGCCGCTATCTGTCGCACCAGACCGGGCGGCAGGTGCGGATCGACGGCAAGCTTGCGGTAAAGTTGTTTACTTGGCAGCCCGGTATCGATGCCCATGGCGTCTATGTTGGAAATCCCAATTGGGTGCAGGAACCGCAAGCGGCAAAGGCGGATCGTTTCCGTGTTGAACTCAGGCTGATGCCGCTGCTGTTGGGCAAGCCGATCTTGCCCCTGGTCCAGATCGACCGGCCCGACATTCTATTGGTGCGCGATGCTTCGGGCCGCACCAATTGGGACAGCGGCGGCCGCAATCCCAATGCGGCATTCCAGCTTCCGCCTATCCGGCGCTTTCTGATCCGCGACGGCCATGTGCAAATCAACGATGCGGTGCGCAAGCTCCATTTTACCGGCACGGTCACCTCCGAGGAAAATGCCGGGGGCGGGCGGGCGGCTTTCACCCTGACGGGGGCGGGCAACTTGAACAAAAGCAAGTTCCTGGCCGACATCAAAGGCGGACCTCTGTTGAATGTGGATCAAAGCAGGCCTTATACCTTCACCGCCGATGTGCGCGCCGGTGAAACGCGCGCCCTGGTCAACGGCGCTATCACCCAGCCTTTTCGCCTGGACCGGTTTACCGCCGGGATCCAGGTCAGCGGCCCGACCTTGTCCGATCTGTATTTTTTGACGGGACTGGTTTTGCCCAACACGCCGCCCTACCGCATGAGCCTGTCGGTGACGCGGGACGGCGGCTTTTATCGGCTCACCGATATCGCCGCCATGGTGGGGAGCAGCGATCTGCACGGCAATTTGTCGGTGGATGCCTCAGGCGATATCCCGTCTTTAAAGGGCCGGGTGACTTCGCGGCTTCTGGATTTCAAGGATTTGGGTCCTTTGATCGGCGGGGGAAAGCGTATGCCGGCCGCCAGCCGCTATCTGTTGCCCGAAACGGTGCTGCACACCGAGCGGCTGCGCCAGACCAATGCGGAAGTGGATTACAGCGCGACCGCCATCCAGTCGCGCGATTTTCCGCTGCGCAGCTTGGATACCCATATCAGCCTGCAGGGCGGCGTGCTGAACCTCAAGCCGCTGGCCTTCGGCTTTGTCCAAGGCAAGCTCAGCGGCGCGATCAGGATCGATGCGCGCAAGGCTACTCCCACCAGTTCGGTGGACGCGCGCATCACCGACATTCGGGCCGAGAATTTCATCAAAAGCAGCGACAAACCCATCTTTGGCATGTTGGAAGCCCGCGCGGTCCTGACCGGAACCGGCAAGTCGGTCCATGACACCGCGTCGAACGCAAATGGCAGCTTTACCGCCGTGGTGCCCAGCGGCGGCATGCGTCACAGCCTGGCGGAATGGACGGGCATAGACGTGCTGACGGCGCTGAGCCTCAATCTGGCGGGCGACAATTCCAACACAAATTTGCGTTGTGCGGTGGCCAGCTTCGGCGCCAAGGATGGGGTTTTGACCAGCCAGCACATCGTGATGGACACCGATCCGGTGCGGGTGGATGGGACCGGACGCATCAATCTGCGCGACGAAACACTGGATATGCGCCTGCAAGGAAAGCCGAAAAATTTCCAGTTGGTGCGGGTACGCGCGCCCATCACGGTAAAGGGGGCCTGGGCCCATCCGGCGCTGGGCGTGGAGGCGGGACCGGTGTTGGCGCAGGGCGGTTTGGGCGCGGCGCTGGGCCTGCTTAATCCTTTTGCGGCGATTCTGGCTTTCATCGATCCCGGGCTGGCCAAGGACGTCAATTGCGGACCGCTTTTGGCCGATGCCAAGGCAAAGGGAGCTCCTGTCAAGCAATCTGCGGTGCGCAACGCACAGGCGCCACGGAATTAACGTTTTTCCGCGGCCCGGCTATGGAAATTGCCCGACCAAGGTGTTACCCAGCCGCGTCGTTTGCACACCGGTACAATGCGCCCGTCAGACCTATCCCGTATTCTATTGCGTTACTGCGTCCCCGATGTGCGGCGTGCCCTGTTTGAAGTGGCGGTGACCGCGATTCCCTTGGCGATTCTGTGGGCGCTGATGTGGTGGTCGCTGGGCGTGGGCTATTGGCTGACGCTTTTCTTAGCGGTCCCGGCGGCCGGCTTCATGGTGCGGTTGTTCATCATCCAACATGACTGTGGCCATGGCGCTTTCTTTCGCCATCGCGCGGCCAATAGCTGGCTGGGCCGGGTGCTGGGGGTTCTTACCCTGACCCCCTATGATTATTGGAAGCGTAATCACGCCATCCACCATGCCACCTCCAGCAACCTCGACCGCAGGGGCATTGGCGATATCGATATCCTGACGGTGGAGGAATATCGCGGCAAGCCATGGCTGGGACGTTTGCTGTATCGCGTGTATCGCAGCGCGCCGGTAATGTTCGTGATCGGTCCCGCCTATATGTTCTTTCTGCAGCATCGGCTGCCCTTTCATCAGATGCGTGACGGCTGGCGGCCCTGGATCAGCACCATGGCGACCAATGCCGCGATTTTGCTGACCATGGTGGGCATGATCTGGCTTGTGGGCGTGGGACCCTTTGTGATGGTGCATCTGCCGATCATGCTGCTGGCCGCGTCGATGGGCGTGTGGTTGTTCTATGTGCAGCATCAGTTCGAGGGCGTGGCTTGGGCCCGCACCGGCAACTGGTCGCATCATGAGGCGGCAATGATGGGCAGTTCCTATTATGACCTGCCGGGCCTGCTGCGCTGGTTCAGCGGCAATATCGGCATCCATCACATTCATCATCTCAACAGCCGCATTCCCTACTACCGGTTGCCGCATGTGCTGCAAGATCATCCGGAGTTGAAGGCGGTCGGGCGTTTGACCTTGCGCGATAGCCTAAAGAGCGTGCGGCTTTCGCTATGGTGCGAAAAACGCGAGCAGCTGGTATCCTTTCGCAATGCTGTGGCGCGCAAGCTGCCGGACTAGGCGCTTTCACTGTGCCAGCCGGGAGGTTAGCCGGCGTCCGCGGTGACAAACCTTCATTCCCCGCGCTTGCGCTCGCCCGGCCGCTGTTGGATTCTGACGGCATGGCTGGGGATGATGCGGATCACGGCGGGGACTGGGCGGTCTGGGCCGCAAATCAAGCCCCATTTTTCCAATTTATCTCTTGTAGTTCCCGGAACATACCCCATCTTCCAGCGCGGGTATTTTGCCCCTGGAGCGTTGCGAAGCAGAGCGACCATTGAAGGAGGATTGTCCATGACGATTTGGAAACAGTTGCCCAAGCTGGTGGCAGTGTTCGGCCTGGCGCTTGTGATGGCGGGTTGCGGCGTCAACACCATTCCCACCAAGGATCAGACCGTGAAAGCCCGTTGGGCCGATGTGCAGGCCGCCTATCAGCGGCGCGCCGATCTGATTCCCAATCTGGCCAATACCGTGGCGGCCTATGCCCAGCAGGAGAAATCCGTGTTGACGGCGGTGACGCAGGCGCGCGCTTCGGCCACCCAAGTCCGGGTGGATGCCTCCACCATCACCGATCCCGCCCGGTTCGCCGAATTCCAGGCGGCACAGGACAGATTGTCCGGCGTGCTGGGCCGCTTGATGATGATCAGCGAGAATTATCCCGATCTGAAGTCAAACCAGAACTTCCTGGCGCTGCAATCGCAACTGGAAGGCACGGAAAACCGTATCGATATCGCGCGGCGCGACTACAATGCCGCCGTACAGGATTACAACACAGAGTTGGTGACCATTCCCGGCTCACTGTGGGCGGCGACTTTCTATCGCTCGTACAAGCAGGCGACGCCGTTTGCCGCCAGCGCCGCGGCGCAGTCCGCGCCGTCGGTGTTTCCCGGCGCCCAGCAGGGTGCGCCGCCGCCCGCGTCCCAAGCCGCGCAGCCGGGTACGAAACCTTAAATGAAGCATTCGGCCTAAATGGCGCGGCTGGCTGCGGCCTTACTCGCGTTCTTCGTCCTTCTCACCCCTGCCTTTTTGGACGGGAAGGCTTGGGCGGCGCCGAATTCTCCGGCGCGGCCCAACTTCCCTCAACTCAGTGGGCGGGTGGTGGACGACGCCCATATCCTGTCGCCTGCCACCCAGGCCGATCTCACCCAAAAGCTGGAGGTGCTGGAGAAAAAAACCGCGCGCCAGCTGGTGGTGGTGACGCTGTCTTCGCTGCAGGGCTATGAGATTTCCGATTATGGCTATCAGCTGGGCCGCGCCTGGGGCATCGGCCAGAAGGCGATGAACAACGGCATCCTGTTTATCGTCGCGCCCCATGAGCGGCGCACCCGTATCGAGGTGGGCTATGGGCTGGAGCCCATCGTCACCGATGCCTTGTCTTCGGTGATCATTCAGACGCAAGTCCTGCCGAAATTTCGCCAAGGTGATTTCGACGGCGGCGTGCGCGCCGGCGCCGGCGCCTTGATCGAGCAATTGTCGCTGGATTTGTCGGAAGCCGAGAAACGGGCCGCCGCCGCCCAGCAGCAATTGCAACAGAGCGGCGATGACCATAGCGGCGGGATCGGTTTGATCGTCGCACTTGTCATTATCTTTTTCATTTTGCGGATGTTCGGCGGCTGGGGATTGCTGCCGCTTATTTTCATGGGCGGCGGGGGCCGGCACCGCGGCGGATTTGGCGGGAGCGGCTGGTCCGGCGGCGGTGGATTTGGCGGCGGCGGCGGCAGTTTCGGCGGCGGCGGTTCGTCGGGGAGTTGGTGATGCTGAAAGAAGCCGACAAGGCGCGCATCAGTGCCGCGATCGCGGACGCCGAGAGCAAAACCTCGGGCGAGATTTTTTGCGTGCTGGCCAATGACGTGTCGCGCTATCGGGAGGTGCCGCTGTTGTGGGCCGCGGCGGCAGCTTTTGCCGTGCCGCCTGCGATGGTGCTGGCGGGACTGCATCGGCTGGCGCTGGCGTCCAGCTGGACGGACGGCAGCGCCCACGGCCTGGAAGATTTGATCCTGGGTGCGCTCTCCAGCTATGCGTTGTTGCAGGCGGTGGTGTTTTTGTGCGTCGCGAGCATTGTGGCGCTGCCAGGCGTGCGGCGGCGGCTGACGCCGGGGCCGCTCAAAGCGCATCGCGTACGCCAGGCGGCGCGGCGGCATTTTGTGGCGGCAGGGGCGCGGCTGTCGGCGGCCGAACCGCATGTGTTGATTTTCGCCTGTCTCGCCGACCGGCGAGTGGAATTGGTGGCGCATGAGAGCATCCACAAAGCGGTGGGCGAGGGGCCTTGGAACGACAGCGTCGCCGCGGTGGTGGAGGGGATGAAATCGGGCCGCGAGGCGGACGGCTTCATCACGGCCATCACAATCTGCGGCGCGGCCTTGGCGCGGCATTTTCCCGCCACGGGCGCGTCCAAGAACCGCTTTCCCAACAGCTTGATGGAAATTTGAGCTATTTGGCCTTGCCGCGGCGTTTGGCCAGGGCCAGCAGGGTTTTGAGTTCCGCCTGCGCGGCGCGGGCCGCGTGATTGCAGCGGTTAATGCGCTTTGGCGCGCGTCGTCTGCGTTATTGAAAGAGGTGGTAGCCGGCCCAGATGGCCAGAACCCAAAGCAAAGCGGTGCCCAAGATCACGAACAGACCCCGCTGCGCTCCGCGTGCGGATTCTTCCAAGACGCTTCCTGTTCTTTTGTATCGCTCGGTCACGCTGCTCACTCCATCCGCCCAAGTGCGATGCCATCCCCTTAGAGGCAAAGAACTTCACCCAGGCTAAGATCCCTCTTCAGCATTTTTCGTGCCAATTCGGGACTGGTTGAAACGCTTGGTAAATTTTTGGGCATGTAATCCTAGTTTACATTTTCATGACGAATTGTCGGCGAAACTGTAAACAAGCTTTTACGTGCCGATATAACCTTTTCAGGCCAGACGGTTTTTCGCGATTTCGACCTATTGGAGTCATGCCAGAGGCAAAAACCCAACAGTGCGAGGCTGTTAGTTAATAAAGATGGTAAATGACGACGGCAGCGGCAGCCGACCTTGGAACGGACTATTCCACAGGCTTAATCCGGTCCCCGTCGTGCAGCTTGTCGAGATTGTCGCCGGCAAGACGCTCCCCGGCTGAAATCCCCGACAGAATCGTCACCGATTGTTGGCTTGCGGGGCCGAGCGCCACTTCGCGCCGTTCGATTCTGTCGTCGGCGGCAATCACAAATACGCTGCCGGTGCGTCCGCTGCCCAACACCGCATTAGGCGGCACGCTGACGCGCGAAACCACCGGCCCGGCGCCTTTCTCCGGCGCGGTCATGAAAGCCACCCGCGCCGCCATGTTGGGCAAGATACGCGGATCCTTGGTTTTGATCTGAACGCGCACCGCCACCGTGCCCTTGCTCTGATCGGCGGTGGGGATCACGGCGAATACCGAGCCGGGAATATCCCAGTCGGGAAAAGCGTCGAGATGGATGACCGCCTCGCCGCCGACCTGGACGCGCTCGATATAATTCTCGCTGACATCGACCTGCACCTCCAGCGAATCCATGTCCACGATGGTCAGGATGCCGGTACGGGTGTCGCCGCCGCCGGATGCGTTGGGCGTAACCACTTCGCCCAACTGCGCCACCTTGACGGTGACCACGCCGGAAAAGGGCGCGCGTATCAGCGTGTCGCGCAGATTACTTTGCGCCAGCGCCACGCTGGCCAGCGCCGCGTCATAGGCGGTGCGGGCATTGTCATAGGCCAGGCGCTTGTTTTCCACGTCGTCGGTGGAAATCGCGCCTTGCGTCTTCAAGGTCTGGTAGCGGGCGTAGATCGGCGCGGTATTGTCCATGGTGGCTTTGGCGATCCGCGCCTGGGCCTGGGCCTGGCGCAATACCGCCTGATAGTTGGAATCATCCAGCCGGGCGACAATGTCGCCTTCCTTGACCTTTTGGCCTTCCTCGAAATTCACTTCCGAGACCTTGCCCATGATCTTGGCCGACAGCGTCGCCTTGCGCCGCGCCACCACATAGCCGCTGGCATCCAGGCTGGCGCCGGAAGCCCCACTGCCCTGGGCGGTGGCGGTGACCACATGGACCGGCACGCGGCTGTCGGGCCAGAAGAACCAGGCGCCCACCGCGATGACGATCACGCCGACGCCGGCCCCGCCATAAAGCAGGGGCGAGGTTTTTCCGCGCTTGACCGGGGTGCGTTCGATCTTCAGCGAGTCCAGCAAGGAAGACTTGTCGTTATGAACGGTCATATGGGCCAGCCCCTGTAAGCCACTTTAAGTCGCTCGCAGTGCTTCTACCACGGGGCGCCTTGCGGCGCGAATGGAAGGGAACAACCCGCCCAATAGCGCCACGGCGCCTGCCCAGATCACGCCCAGTTCGATTTGCGCCGGCGAGACCGAAAGATGAAAGACCATGCCGCCGAACGCATCCTGCTTGCCGTCATACAAGGTCCAGGCGATGGCAGCGCCGATCAGGGCGCCGGCGATGGACAGCAGCACCGCTTCCAGGATCACTGACACCGCCACCGGAAAAGCGCCATAGCCCAGGGCGCGCAAGGTTGCGATCTCGCGCCCCCGGTTTGAGACAGCCGAATACATGGTGTTGAGGCAGCCGAACAAAGCGCCGATCGCCATCACCGCGCCCACGATATAGCCCAGCAAAGCCAGCCCGAAGGTGTTTTGGTTTGCCAGCCTTTTATACCAGTCGGAATGACGTTCCACGGTGACCGACACCGTCGGATTGGTGGTCAGCGCCTTCTTGAATGTGTCCAGCGAATCTGGTGAGGCCAGCCGCACCAGCACGGTGCTGTAGGCGGTCTTGTGCGTGGCGGTGAGCAAAGTTTCGGTGTCACCGAGCAACTGGCCTTCCAACAGGTCTCCGCTGGTATAAATCCCCACGATGGGCCATTCCCCGTCGGGCATGATCACCTTGTCCCCGATTTGCATGTGCTGGTACATGGCCCGGGCGCCCACGCCTGCGATCATTTCGCGCCTACCGGGCTGGAACATGCGTCCGGCCACGATCTTGATTTCGGGCCGCACGGCCAGGGCTTTGTCGCCCAGGCCGCGCATGGTTGCCTGACCCGTGGTACCGTCCTTGCGCAGGACAGGCACGCCCATATTGAGGCCGCGGTCGGCCAAGGGCTTGCCGTCCTTATCTTTGGCGATGCCCGGAGCAACAGCGATCACGGGCGCCATGGCGCGGGTGATGGCGCTTTGCATTTCCTGGTCCGCGCCTTTGGAGACCACTATGGCGCGGCCCGGATCGCCGGCATTGTAATAGGCATGGCGCATGCCCGTGCTCATCGATAGTACGGACAGCATCACCCCGATGGTGGCGGCAAGGCCCACCACGATCACCATGGATTGCCAAAAGCGGCTCTTCAGGCTTTTGAAGTTCAGGACAGAGACGATGAAGATTTGGCGCAGCATGGCTTAGTGTCCCGACGTTATGTTCGCCCAGAGAGGGCGGTTGCGATGTCCATCTGCTTGAGGCGCAGCGCCGGCAAGGCAGCGCTAGCAAAGGCCACCAGCGCGGCGCACAACCCAGCCCAGATGAATACCATCACCGTCATGGTGGGGATGGGCAGGCCTTGGCCCGGCGGCAGGAAGCGGGGAATGAGGTCCGACAGCAGCGCAGCCAGTCCCACACCCAGTCCCGCGCCCAGCATGCAGGGAAAGGCGGCTTCGGCGAACACCAATCCGATCACGCCATGATCGGAAAAGCCGATGGTCTTCAAAGTGGCGAATTCCGCGAAACGCTCGCGCACCGCCTGCGCCAGACCATTGGCGGTGAGGAACAGGACCATGAACATGCCGGCAAGGGCGATATCGCGATCGACCGCGGCAATGTCCAATCCCGAATTGGAGACGTCGGCCATGACCTTTTCGGTGAGGGATCGCAGCGGGGTGGAAGAGTTGGCGAATTTTCTTTCGATCTGTTGGACGATTTCGGCGCTTTTGCTCGGATCGCTGATCTTGATGCGGAACATGCCGGCCTTGCTTTGATCCGATAGGATCCGCGCCTTGTCCATATAGTCGAAATTGCCGAACATATAGCCCTGATTCATATAGCTGATGTCTGGGGTGATCGCGACGACTTGGAAGGTCCAGCTTATGGTGCCATCGAGCTTTTTGACCATCGGCGAGGCAATCACGAAAGTGTCGCCAACCTTGAGATGCCAGCGGTCGGCTTGCTTCTGGCTCACCAGCATGCCCATGCGATTGTCCCGGATCATCTGCCATTGCTGCGGCGTGATCGGCCATTCGGTCATGATCTTTGGTACGTTTTCGTCAAGCATTTGCGCGAAAACCCGGTTCTTGGGATCCTGGATATAGCCACCAATGCCGCTACTGGAAGCCACCTTTTCGACACCGGGCATGTTTTCGATCTGGCGCCCCAGCGCGATAGGCTGCAAGCCGCCGAAACGGGCAAAGGCATAGATGCGGTCTTCGTGCGCGTCTTCCTTCCATTTGGCGAAGGTCGCATTCATGCCGATGGTCAGACCGAACAGGGTGAAGGCCAGCATCACCGACAGCAAAGTGAGGATGGCGCGGGAGGGCTTGCGCATGATCGCGGCCCAAACAAGGGGAAGATATTTCATCTGGGCCGCCCCTATGCCGTCGCCAGGACACGTTCGATCAACTGGCCCTTGTCCATTTCCAACCGGCGGCTGGCATGGTCGGCGGCCTTGGGATCATGGGTCACCATCACGATGGTTTTTTTGTGCTGGCGATTGAGCTGTTGCAGCAGGGACAGGATTTCATCCGCCGAGGCGCGGTCCAGATCGCCGGTGGGTTCGTCGCAGAGCAGGATCGGCGGATCGGCGACAATGGCGCGCGCGATGCCGAC
>DATEEB010000208.1:0-4473 GCA_035281345.1 Rhizomicrobium sp.
GCGGCGCGTGAGGAAGAGGCGCGGGCGCTGGACCGATTCGCGGCGGCGCGGGCCTTTGACGAAGGCTGGCGCATCTGTCATGCGCCGTTTCCGGGCGGCGTGGATTTCGACCGGGTCAAGGGCAGTGGCGGAGTGCCGGGCACATTCGCCGATCATGCGCGCGACGCCAAGGATTTCTGGCGCCGGGTACAAGGCGCGATGGGGGCGAATGATTGGCTGATCTGCCGGATGGTGTGCGGCGAGAATTTCTCAGTTGCCGAAGCGGTGACGATGGTGAGCCGGGCGTACAAATTTTCCACCCTCGCGCGGTTTCGAGAAGCGCTTGATGCGCTTATACAAGGCATGAAGCACGCCAAAATACGATGAATGAGGCGAAAGAGTAACGCAGTGTCAACCGTGCCGTGATATTCTGCCTCCTAGTGTCCCGATTCCGAAATTCGCACGGAGCCCGATATCAATTATGTGGCGAACTTCGAAACCACGACGCGAGCGGTTTAAAATCGCATGGTTCGATCCTGTCTGGAGGGGCGTATGACGCCAATTCCCCGGCACCAATGCCTTATATATAAAGGTGCGCCGTCGCGGCAGCTTGCCAACTTGGCGCTGCATATCCGAAAGAGGCTGGACGCCAACTATCGCTGCCTCTATCTCAACAGCCCTGAAATGGTTGACGGCATTCGCGCCTATCTGACGTCCTCGGGCCTTGATGTGCATGAGGCGGTGTTGCAAGGGCGCCTTGTTTTGTCCACCGGCCAGGAACATCTGGTGCATGGCGTGTTCGATCCTGCGGCGATGCTTAGTCTTCTGAAAGAGGCGTACGACAGCGCGCTGAACGACGGCTATGCGGGGCTTTGGGCCTCCGGCGATATGGCTTGGGAGTTCGGGCCTGCCAGGGATTTCGGCAAGCTGGTGGCGTATGAACGCGCGCTGGAAGCTTTCTTTCAGGCGCACCCCAAGATAGCCGGTGTGTGCCAGTACCATGCCGATGTCCTGCCCGACACGGTGATGCAGGACGGGCTCGCCGTCCATCCCGGCATTTATGTCAACGAAACATTGTCGCGGTTGAATCCGCATTATATGGCGGCTGAATAGCATCTAGGGACGCGCCGCCGTCGCACAGAAGGTGTGATGGCGGCTGCGGCATGGCGCTCTATTGTCCTTCAGCGGAATACTGTCCGCCGGGCGTATTCTGCACGCAAGAAGAAGCGGCCGCGGTGGCGGCGTTGTCGCCAGCGGCGTGCCGCAAATGGTCTTCCATGCAATCGGCCAGCGCGCGCTGATAATCCGAGCGGGCATCGCCATAGGGAATGTCGGCGTTGACATACAGATAGACAAAAACGCTCAGGGCAGTCGTGAACACAGCGGCGACCGCAATGGGTATGCGGAAGCGCCGCAGGAAGCTTGGCTTCTCGGGCGCGATTTCTACCCCCGCCCGCCATTTTGTTTTGCCCATTTTTACCCCCCGAGGCCGGTCTCTCAAAGGCTCCATTTTACCGTGGCCAGCGCGTTTGGGGAGTGGGTAGCTGGCTTTGTGCCGGGTTAACGATTGGCCTCTGGTCAGTTGCGGTTTTTGATGCGAATTTTAGGGGAACCGGCGGGCAGTTTTTCAACTCTGACGCGTTATGCTCCCGTCGGCATTCGACACGCGGCTGGTCATGAACAGGGTAGTATTCAGCATTCCGCTTGGGCTTTTGGCCCTGGCCTTGGCGGGCACGCCCGTGCTGGCGGCGGGCTTTCTGGTGCGGGAAAATAGCGCCGAGGCGCTAGCCACCAGTTATGCCGGAAATGGCAGCAGGGCGAGCGGACCCAACACGGTTTTTTCCAATCCCGCCGGCATGACCCGGCTGACCGCCGATGGGTTTGAGGTGGGAGCGGCGGTGATCCTGCCCAGTATGACCTTTGATGGGGTGGCGCGTTCCGGGGGCGTGCCCATCGCAGGCAATGACGGTGGCGACAGTGGACGCGCCGCCCTGATCCCCAACCTGTATGCCGTCAAACGGCTGAGCGAGGATTTTTCGGCCGGTATCGCCATCACAGCGCCGTTCGGCAATTCCAACACGTATGACAGCCAGTGGTATGGCCGCTATCTGGGCACCAAAACGGCGGCGCTCTCGCTGGACATCAATCCCAATATCGCTTGGCAGCTCGACCGGACTTGGTCTGTGGGCGCAGGCGTGTCGGCACAATATCTGAAGCTTGACGTCACCAGCGCTATCAATCAGGCCGCGATTTTTGGCCCTGGCGTGCCGGACGCCTTCTATCGTTTCAAGGCGCATGATTGGGCTGTGGGATTCAATCTCGGTGTGCTGGCCCAGTTCGAGGACGGCATGCGGTTGGGACTGACGTACCGCTCGTCCGTGGATCATCAGATTGAAGGTGCGTTGGATTTCACCGGCGCAAGTCCCTTGTTGGGCATGGTCAGCGGGCCGGCCCGCGCCAAGACCAGACTTCCGGCGACCATGGGCGTAAGCCTGACCCGTGAAGTGGATGAGGGGCTGGTCCTTTCGGCAGATGTACAGTTCAGCCAATGGAGCGTGTTCAAGGATGTGACCATCCAAAGCGCCAATCCCCCTTTTGTGAACGTGCAGGGCTATCGCGACAGTTGGATGGTGGCGGTGGGCGGCGTTTATCATTTGGACGAACGTTGGTCGTTGAAGAGCGGCATTGCCTTTGATCAAACCCCAGTAACCAGCGCCTATCGCGCTGTGACGCTGGCCGATACCGACCGCTATCTGTTGGGGTTTGGCGCGAGCTATGCGCTGGGTGGCGGCATGACGGTGGAAGGCGCCTGGGGTCATTCCTTTGCCCTTGCCAAGCCCAATATGAATGTCAGCCTCAACAACACCGATCCTATCACCCATTCGGTGATCTTGAACGGAAGTTACGATGTCGATGTGAATATTCTGGCCTTTTCGTTCCGCTACGCGATGTGAGAACACGCGTTGGCGGCAGTTCGCCGTTCTTATGAACTTTGCTCGCGCCGCGCCACGACGCGCTGGCGGGCCAGGACCCGGTCGCGGTCTGTGACATAGATCAGATTGGCGATGCGGCGGATCAGGAGATCCTCTTCAGGGTCCAGCACGCCGTCCGCATAGGCCACCTCCCACAACATCTCAATCAGCTGCACCCGTTCCTGTGGCGACATTTCGCGGGCGATCTCGCTGGTATGGCCGTGGAGCTGCACCATGCTGTGGGCATGGGCCTGCGCCGTCTCCATCAGGTCTGTGCATTCCGCCGCGGTGAGGCCGAAGCGCTGCACCAGCAAGCGTTCGATCGCCGCGCGCTCGCTGGCGTCGAATTTGTCGTCCTGACGCGCCGCTTCCAGCATCAGCACCGCCACCGAAAGACGCGGGTGCGGCGCGCGCGGCGGTGTGGGGCTTTGCAGCAGGCTCATCAGCTGGCTGAACATCCTATTTCTTCATTTTGACAGGTTTCTTCGCGGGCGCGGCTTTCTTGACCGGCTTGGCGGCGGCTTTCTTGAGAGCGGGTTTGGCGGCAGCGGGCTTGGCCGTTTTGCGCGTTTCGATTTTGGCTTTGGGTTCGCCTTGTTTGGCAAGGACGGCCGGCGCGGGCTTCTGGCTGATCGCGGGGGCGATATGTTCCTTGGGCGTGGGCGGGGGCACCACACCACCGGTCATCATTGCCGCGATGCGCGGTGACAGACCCTTGGGTTTGCCGGCCGCGGCGTCGGCGCCCAGGAAGGCTTTTACATCCTGCGGCGTGCGGCACAGCCGCGCCTTGTTCGCGCTGGCCAGCACCGGTCCGTTGATCAGCGTGGGATGCTCGAAGATTCCGGTCCAGAATTCATTCTCGCTGATGAAGCGGTCGTCCAACTGCAGCTCCAGGAACAGCCGGTCGTAGCGGCGCACCAGGCTTTGATCGGCCTCACGCATCAATAAGGAAAGCGTCTTGAGCTCTTCGCGGCTGGGCGGGGCGGTGATGACATCCACCAGGTGAGGCTCGTGGCCCATATCGCGCAAAGCCGCCAAGACATCTTGCGCGTCATCCGAATCCGAATCGCAATAAAGGCTGATCGCGGGTTTGGCCTGGGCGCGCGGTTCTTTTGTCTCGCGTGGAATGTCGCGCACCGGCTCGGCCAGCAGCTTGAGATTGATCGCCTTGGGCCCCTTGGCATCCGGTTCGGAGTCAAATGCCACGCGCTGGCCCGCCTTCAACTTGGCGATGCCCGAGGCGGTGATGGAGGTTGCCGGAACGAATACATCCTTGCCGCCATCGTCGGGTGTGATGAAACCAAAGCCCTTCGCGGCATTGAAAAACTTAACGGTACCGTTGCTCATGTAAATCCTGGTTGAGACGCAACAAAGGACAAGCCTCCGTACAACATTATGGGGATTCGTCGGTCGCGCTGGGTGGCTTTAATCGGGCTGGGCCGCCTGTGCAAGTCCGATTTGCCGCATCCCGTCAGGGCGCGGGCGGAATGAAAATGACCTGATCGTAGTAGATGATGTCCGG
>DATEEB010000209.1:0-7477 GCA_035281345.1 Rhizomicrobium sp.
GTGACCGGAGGAAGGCATCTAACATCATGCCCAAACAAGCGAAATTGCGGTCCTGTGCGTGGCTTGGGCATCCCTGCTTGCGCCCCTTACGGCGGGCAATTAAACGAAACCCATGCCCGAGCCCAAATCCGACCCTCAAAACGGCCTGACGTACCAAAACGGCCTGACTTATAAGGATGCCGGCGTGGACATCGACGCCGGCGAAGCGCTGGTGGAGCGCATTGGTCCCGCCGCCAAAGCGACGCGGCGGCGCGGCGCCGACGCCGATCTGGGCGGGTTTGGCGGGTTGTTTGACCTCAAGGCGGCGGGTTTCAAGGACCCGATTCTGGTCGCAGGCACCGACGGGGTCGGCACCAAGCTGAAACTGGCGATAGACACACAGCGCTTTGACGGCATCGGCCAGGATCTGGTGGCGATGTGCGTCAACGACATCGTGGTCCAGGGCGCCGAGCCGCTTTTCTTTCTGGATTATTACGCCACCGGCAAGCTGGAGGTGGAGTCCGCGGCGACCGTGGTGGAAGGCATTGCGCGCGCCTGCAAGGAATCGGGCTGCGCCCTGATCGGCGGCGAAACGGCGGAGATGCCGGGGCTTTACGCCAAGGGCGATTTCGACTTGGCGGGCTTTGCGGTCGGCGCGGTGGAGCGGGGCGCCATCCTGCCCAAGACTCAAACCATGAAGCCGGGCGACGTGCTGATCGGAGTGGCCTCCAGCGGCGTGCATTCCAACGGCTATTCCCTGGTGCGCAAGGTGGTGGAAAAAAGCGGCTTGGGTTTGGGGGCGCCCGCGCCCTTTGCGCCCGGCAAGAGTTTGGGTGAGGCGCTACTGACGCCCACCCGGCTCTATGTGCGTGCCGCTCTGGCAGCGATCCGGACCGGTGGGGTCAAGGGCCTGGCCCACATCACCGGCGGCGGCATCACCGACAATCTGCCGCGCTGCCTGCCGGAAGGTCTGGATGCCGAGGTAGATCTGGACGCCATCGCGGTGTTGCCGGTCTTTTCCTGGCTGGAGAAGCAGGCCGGGATCACCGAGCGCGAAATGTTGCGCACCTTCAATTGCGGCATCGGCATGGTCGCGGTTGCGGATGAGAAAGATACCGGTCACGTAATTGATGCTTTCCAGGAAGCAGGCGATCACGCCGTCAGGATTGGCACCCTCGTCAAAGGCGACGGCGAGGCGAAAGTGATTTATCGCGGAGCCCTGAAGCTTTGAAGCGGGTTGCGGTGCTGATTTCCGGGCGGGGCAGCAATCTGCAAAGCCTGGTCGATGCGCAGGATGCCAGCTACAGAATCGTCCTGGTGATTTCCAACATCGCCGATGCAAGCGGCCTGGACAAAGCGCGCGCCGCTTTCATTCCCACCGCCGTCATTTCTCATGCGGGCAAAAGCCGGGAGGCATTTGACGCGGAAATGGATGCGGCCCTGCGCGCCGCCCATGCTGAGCTGGTGGTTCTGGCGGGTTTCATGCGCATCCTGTCGGACGGTTTTGTGCGTGGCTGGGAAGGCAAGCTGATCAACATCCACCCTTCTCTGTTACCAGCCTACAAAGGCACCCGCGTCCATGAGCGGGTGCTCGAGGCCAAGGAAGCCTTGAGCGGCGCATCCGTGCATTTTGTGGTGCCGGAACTGGACGCCGGGCCGGTGATCGCCCAGGCAACGGTGCAAGTCGCACCGTCCGACACGCCACAAACGCTTGCCGAGCGTGTGCTGGCGGTGGAACACAGGCTTTATCCGGATGCCTTGAAACTCTTGGCCAACGGCAAAGTCGCTTTGCAGAACGGCCTGGCGGTTTTCAACCCTTAATCGTCATGGCCCGTCCCTACGCTGTTGCTAGGGACGGGCCATGACGAATATAGCTAATCCAACCCCGCGATCTGTCGTGAGATGTCCCACAGCCTCTTTGCAGTCTCATCATTGCGCGCTTCGGCGGTGGGGGTGGCGGGCTTGCATTCGTAGAAATATTCACCGCTGACCTTCGCCACCTCGGATGAGGACGCCAGATAGACCATGGTCTTGGCGCCCTCTTCCGGCGAAATGGCGCCGATCGGTTTGGCTATCTTGATCACCGTGCGCATGAAGCCGCCGCTCTGGTCGCCAAAGCGGGTGGCAACAAAGCCGGGATGCAGCGCATTGGCGGTGACACCGCTGCCGCAAATGCGCCGCGCCAGTTCGCGGTTGAACAAGATGTTGCAGAGCTTGGACTTGGCATAGACCGGAAAGCCGATATAGCCGCGCCGCGATTGCAAATCCTCAAAATCCAGCCGCGCGCCGCGATGGGCGTTGGAGGACACCGTCACAATCCGTGCGCCCGTCTTGAGCTTGCCCAGCAGCAGATTGGTGATGACGAAATACGCCATATGGTTGAGGGCGAAGGTCGTCTCCAGCCCGTCCTCGGTCTCCTGTCTTTTGTTGAACAGGGCGCCGGCATTGTTGATCAGCACGTCTATGTGCGGCTCCTGCGCCAGGGTGGCGCCGGCGCGCTTCATCTCCGCCAACCGCGAAAGATCGGCCAAGTGAAAGACATGCTGGGCCTTGGAATTGGCGCGGTGGAGCCGAAACAGCGTGTCGTCGGCGCGTGCCTTGTCGCGGGCGGTAAAGACGATGCGGGCGCCCTTTTCCGCAAGACGCAAGGCGGCGATTTCCCCGATGCCGGAGGTGGCGCCGGTTATGACGACGGTTTTGCCTTGCATCTTTCACCGCTCGTCATGGCCCGGCTCGTCCGGGCCATCCATACGGTCTCACCCGTTCAGAGTTTCCGCAAGGTCAAGCCAATTGGGATTTTGTTGCGAAATCAGGTTCAATTTCCAGGCGCGGGGGTATTTTTTGATGCGGTTCTCACGGTGGATTGCATCTACGGCCGTGGCAAACATCTCGAAATAAACCAAGCGCTTGACGCCGTAGCGCTTGGTGAACCCCTCAACCAAACCCTCACGGTGCTCCCAAACCCGGCGGGACAGATTGTTGGTCATGCCGACGTAAAGCGTGCCGCTCGTTCCGCTGGCGAGAATGTAAATATAATAAATGCGCTCAGATCGCATTCGTGAACTATCGCGGAGAATACCGTGATAGTTCAAGTCAACGACAAGAGGGTTATGGATGGCCCGCATTCGCGGGCCATGACGAAGGGGATTAAGCTACGATATCTAGGTCCCGAAAGAAGAACTTGATCTCATTGGCGGCGGTTTCCGGCGCGTCGGAACCATGCACCGAATTGGCCTCGATGGATTCGGCGAATTCCTTGCGGATGGTGCCGGGCGCGGCATTGGCGGGATTGGTTGCGCCCATCACTTCGCGGTTCTTGGCGATGGCGCCTTCGCCTTCCAGCACCTGCACCACCACCGGACCCGAGATCATGAATTTGACCAGATCCGCAAAAAAGGGACGCTCGCGATGCACGCCGTAAAAGGCCTCGGCATCGGCCTGGGACAGGCGGATGCGGCGGCTGGCGACCACACGCAAGCCTGCTTCCTCGAACTTGGCGATGATCTTGCCGGTGAGATTGCGGCGCGTGGCGTCCGGCTTGATGATGGAAAGGGTGCGCTCGACGGCCATGGAAACTCCAAACGTTAAAAAGGCGCCGCCTTATGCAATGGGCTTGAGGAAAGGGCAAGGACCGTTATAAGGCCCAGCAAATGCTGGTCATTGACAACATCACGGTGCGGATTGCGGGGCGGGAAATCCTCAAAGGGGCTACCGCCAACCTGCCTGCGGGCCGCCGCATTGGGCTGGTGGGGCGCAACGGCGCCGGCAAATCCACCCTGTTCAACGTGATTTTGGGGTGGCTGCACCAGGATGACGGCGACATCAGCTGGCCCAGCGCCTGGCGGGTGGGCGCGGTGGCGCAGGAAGCGCCCGGCACCGACACCAGCCTGCTCGACACCGTGCTGGAGGCCGATCCGGAACGCCTGTCCCTTTTGGCAGAAGCCGAACATGAGACGGACGGCCATCGGTTGGGCGACATTTACCATCGCCTGGAAGCAATCGACGCTTACACCGCGCCCGCGCGCGCCGCCGAAATTCTGGCGGGCCTGGGTTTTTCGGCGGAAGACCAACTGCGCCCTTGCCGCGAATTCTCCGGCGGCTGGCGCATGCGCGTGGCGCTGGCCGCCATTCTATTCTCCGCGCCCGATCTTTTGCTGCTGGACGAACCCACCAACTATCTGGATCTGGAAGGTGTGTTGTGGCTGGAAAATTTCATCCAGAAATATCGCGGCACCATCCTGATCGTCAGCCATGACCGCGACCTGCTCAACACGGCTTGCGAATTCATCCTGCATTTGGAGCGGGGCAAGCTGAAACTCTATACCGGCGGTTACGACACCTTTATGGAAACCCGCGCCGCCGGCCGCGCCCAGGACATGGCCTTCGCCAAGAAACAGGAAGCGGCGCGCGCCCATATGCAAAAATTCGTCGACCGCTTCAAGGCGTCCGCCGCCAAGGCGCGCCAGGCACAGAGCCGCGTCAAGATGCTGGCCAAGATGGCACTGGTGGAGGTGCCGCCGGACGAGCATGTCGCCCCGATCAACATTCCCACCGCCACGCCCGCCTCCCCGCCCTTGATCACCATGGACCGCGCCAGCGTGGGGTATGAACCGGGCAAGCCGATTTTGACGGGGCTTTCTTTCCGCTTCGATCCGGAAGACCGGGTGGCGCTGCTGGGCAAGAATGGCAACGGCAAATCCACCATGGCCAAATTGCTGGCGGGCAAACTTGCGGCGATGTCCGGAGATTTCACCCCGGCCCGCAAGCTGGTGGTAGGCTATTTCGCCCAGCATCAGGCCGAAGAACTGGACACCGGCGTCACGCCGATTCTGACCTTGCAGCGGCTGCGGCCCAAACTGACCTTGGAACAAGTGCGCACCCAGTTGGGCGGCTTCGGCTTTACGCAGGATAAGCAACAGACATTGGTGGGAAAATTGTCGGGCGGCGAGCGGGCGCGGCTGATGCTGGCGCTGGCGACCCTGGACAAGCCCAACCTGCTGATCCTGGACGAGCCCACCAACCATCTGGACATCGATGCGCGCAACGAATTGCTCACGGCGCTGAACGATTTCGACGGCGCGGTGATCCTGGTCAGCCATGACCGCCGCTTGATCGAAGCCACCGCCGACCGGCTGCTATTGGTATCCGACGGCCATGTCACGCCCTTCGAAGGCGATCTGGACGATTACCGCAAATTCCTTTTGAGCGGCGACAACGCGCCGACGCGGCGCGCCGCAGAGAACAACGACGGGTCAAAAGCGAAAAAAGAAGAAGCACGCCGCAGCAACGCGGAAAAGCGCCACAATCTGAAACCGCTCAAGGACAAGGTCACGGCCGCGGAATCCCAGATTGCCGCCCTGACGGCGGAGATCGCCAAGCTGGACAAAAGCCTGTCCGACCCGCTGCTCTTCAACCGGGACCCGGCCAAGGCCGCCTCGGTGTCCAAGAAACGCGCCGACGCGGCGCGCAAGCTGGAAGCGGCGGAAAAAGCCTGGCTCACCGCCAGCGAAGCGTATGAAAATGCCAATGCTTAACGGGGTTTGCAGCCTGGCAGGCTTCCATTAGGCTCCCGCCCGCATGACCGATGACAGATTTTATGAACGCGCCGGACCTTTCACCCTGGCGGAGATCGCCGGCCGTATCGGCGCGGAAATATCCAAGGGCGATCCGGCCGATCTGAAACTCAGCGATGTCGCCGCGCTGGAAAGCGCGCAAGCCGGTGATATCTCGCTGTTCAGCGACGCCAAATACGCCAACGCCTTTGCCGTGACCAAGGCAAGCGTGGTGATCACCAACGACAAACTCGCCGCCTTGCCGCATGGCGTGGTGCTGCTGATCGTGCCCAATCCGCGCTTGGCCTTTGCCCAGGTCGGCCATATCTTCTATCCGCCCGCCAAATTGCAAGCCGGCGTGCGCGCGGCGGAGCCGGTGCATCCCACCGCCTTTGTCGGCAACGGCACCGAAATCGGCGCGGGGGCGCAAATCGGCGCCAACGCCAAGATCGGCGCCCATGTCTTTATCGGCAACAATGTGGTGATCGGGCGCGGGGTGGAGATCGGCGATCATTGTTCCATCGGCCCCAACTGCGTCATCACCCATGCGCTGATCGGCAACCGCGTGGTGATGGGGCCGAACAATAGCATCGGCAATCAGGGATTTTCCTTTGTGCCCAGCCTGGAAGGGCTGCTCCGCGTGCCGCAACTGGGCCGCGTGATCATCGAGGACGATGTCGAGTTCGGCTCCAACTGCACGGTGGACCGCGGCGCCATCGGCGATACCCATATCGAGCGCGGCGTGCGCTTCGACAGCCTGATCCATGTCGGCCACAATGTGCGGATCGGCCATCACAGTTTGCTGGTGGCGCAGGTGGGCATCGGCGGCTCCACCACCGTGGGGCCGATGGTGTTGATCGGCGGACAGGTCGGCATCAGCGATCATCTCACCATCGGCGCGGGCGCAAGGCTTGCGGCGCGCTCGGGCGTGACGCGCGATATCGGCGCGGGCGAACGGGTGGGCGGCTATCCGGCGCGGCCGCTCAAGCGCTGGCACCGCGAGACGGCGCTGCTGGCCAAGATGGCCAAGCCGAAAAAGACGGAAGAAGAAACGGAATGAATTTGTCATTCCCGCGCAAGCGGGAATCCAACTTCTCCCAGGCGCGAATCTTAAAGTTGGATGCCCGCTGGAGTTTATACTCCGGCCGCCCTTCGGGCGGACCGGGGTACGGGCATGACAGTTTTTACTTCATATGCGCCTTCGCCAGCGCAACCCACTCGCGCTGGCGGCTGCGATAATGCGACGGCGCGCCCTTCACCGATTTGAGAATCTCGGCGAACAGCGCCTGGGCGCGGGCATGCTGGCCCAGCGTTTCGAGCAATAGACCGAAACGGGCGCGCGCTTCCTCGCCGGGATAGCGCGACACCACCTTTTCATATTGCACCACCGCGGCGTCGTTCTTGCCCTGCAACGCCAAAGCCCGGGCATAATCCAGCTCGGCATCGGAGTCGAACGCGGCAGGATCCACCTCTTTCAGTTTCACGAACAGGGCTTCGGCTTCCGCACCTTGGCCCGACAACATCCGGGCGCGGCCCAGACCTTTGAGCAAGGTGGGATCGGCGGCGCCCAACGGCCCCTGCATGGCGCTTTCATAGAGTTCGATGGCGTCGGAGAAACGTCCGGTCTTGATGCACTCTTCGGCTAGAGCGCGCTTGGAATCCACCGAGCCCACCAGTTCGACATTGCGCAATTTTTCCCGATAGGCGCGGCCCGGGTCGGCGGCATTGACCACATTGTCGGCAAAGCGCCGCGCGGA
Source organism: Rhizomicrobium sp. (assembly GCA_035281345.1). Classification (GTDB taxonomy): domain Bacteria; phylum Pseudomonadota; class Alphaproteobacteria; order Micropepsales; family Micropepsaceae; genus Rhizomicrobium. The sequence continues at coordinate 7,289 of DATEEB010000209.1, forward strand.
ATGCGACTTGAGCAGGTCGGGGATGACGGCAAAAGCCAGATAGGCGATCCACACCGCCATGGTGGCGAAGATGCTCACAAAGGACGCCAATGCCAACCCCATCAGCCACAGGGGCGACTTGCCGTTGCGGATGGAATGATAGGCGATCGTCAAGCTGACGAGAAAACTGCCGATCATCCACGGATTGAA
>DATEEB010000210.1:0-9534 GCA_035281345.1 Rhizomicrobium sp.
GCAATGCAACATTAACCCCGGGCCTGTGTTTCGGGATTCATTTGTAAGGAGTAGCCAATGATCCATCTTTCCCAAACTCCCTCCCCTGGTGAGCGCTTCGTTCATCTGGTGACCGAGCTGTTCCAGGGCGCCACCATCGCTTTGGTTGGTGTGCTGGGCATTCTGACCCTCGCCGCCACGATCTAAGTCTGGCTGTTTGGATCGGCTCGGGCCAAGGCCATTGGGCCGCCAATATTAAATAGGGCCGATGGCCAAAGGCCATCGCGCCCGCGGCGAGACAGAGAGTGCATCACCTGCGCCCTTAATGGCGCAAAGCCGTTCGACCCCCGCCCAGGCGATCATCGCCGCATTGTCGGTGCAAAGTTTGGGTGTAGGGATGCGGATGACAAAGGTTTCTTCGGCGCACAGTTGCGCCAGTGCCGCGCCGATGGCCTGATTGGCCGCCACTCCGCCCGCCACCACCATTGTGTTCGCATCCGGAAAATCACGGCGGAACAGCGCCATCGCGATGCGGCTGCGATCGCACAGAATATCGATGATCGCGGCTTGAAAGCTGGCGCTGGCATCGGCGACATCAATCTTGTCTTGCGCCAATTGGCGTACCGCCGTTTTCAATCCGGAAAAGGAGAAATCCGCGCGCCCTTCGCCCTTTCTATTCAGCAGGGGACGCGGCAGATCATAGGCTTTGGCGTTGCCGCCCTTGGCGGCGTCTTCCACCGCCGGCCCTCCGGGATAGGGCAGGCCCAATACTTTCGCGGTTTTGTCAAAAGCCTCCCCCACCGCGTCGTCGATGGTGCTGCCATAAAGCCGAAAATCCTCCGGCCCGCCCACGCCCACCAACTGACAATGGCCGCCTGACACCAAAAGCAGCAGAAACGGAAACGCCACGCCATGGGTTAGCCGCGCGGTCATGGCATGGCCCATCAAATGGTTGACGGCGATCAGCGGCTTGCCTGCGCCCAATGCCAGGGCTTTGGCGGTGGTCAGTCCTACCATGACCCCGCCGATCAAGCCGGGACCCGCCGTGGCGGCGATACCGTCCAATTCGGCAAAACCGATTTTGGCTTCGTGCAAGGCGCGCTCGATCACTTGGTCCAATAGTTCCAGATGGGCGCGCGATGCGATCTCCGGCACCACGCCGCCATAGGGGGCATGGGCCTCCGTCTGGCTGAAGACGATATTGGACAGAATTTGGCCCGGTCCGGGCGCAGTCCCGCGCACCACCGCGGCCGCGGTTTCATCGCAGCTGGTCTCAATGCCCAAAAGCGTAAGGGGCTTGTCGCTCATGGGCCGGTGCTTTACCCCCAAACGGGCTTATCGCAAACTATGAGATGCTGGCTTGCCATGCGCATTCTTGTGACCAGGCCTTTGGAAGATGGCGTAGAAATCGCCCAGCGTCTTGCCGCGCTTGGCCATCAGCCGCTGCTCGCGCCTTTGCTGACACCGCATTTCCGCCCCGGTCCGCCTTTGGAGGAGGGTCCCGCGCTGGATGATGTCCAAGCGATCCTGGTCACCAGCGCCAATGGCATTCGCGCTCTGGCGCCGCGAACCGCCCGCCGCGATCTGGCGATCTTCGCGGTCGGCCCGCAGACGGCGGAGGAGGCGTATAAGGCCAGATTTTCCCAGGTCAAAAATGCCGATGGCGATGCCGGGGCGCTTGCCGAAGCCGTCCTGCGCTGGGCCTCGCGGGACGGCGTCTTGCTGCATGTCTGTTCGCAGGATGCGCCCGGAACGCTGGCGGATATTCTGAGCGCGCGGGGCTTCACCGTGCGGCGTTGCCCGCTTTATGAGATCGCCGCGGCCTCATCCCTGCCGGACGAAACCCGGGTCGCGCTGCGCCAACGCGCGCTGGATGCGGTGATGTTTTTTTCGCCCCGCACTGCCCGCATTTTCGGCGCGCTCGCGGAAGGTCTGCCCACGGACAACCTCACGGCCTTTTGCATCAGTCCCGCCACCGCGCAGGCTTTGGCGCCCGGTGCCTTTGCGCACATAAAAGTAGCCGAACGGCCCAACCAAAGCGCCATGCTCGCCATGGTGTAGCGCATTGTAAATGAAGAATATTTTCTTCGTCTTGGCGGGGCCGCGACCCATCTGATGCGGCAGGGATTGTTGCACGGAATGCGGGCCCCAATTGCCGCTCCAATCGGTCGCACCGATCCGCCGCCTATTCTGCCCCGGAAAACAAAAGCAAGACTTGCGAGGAGCCCCGGCCTCTGTGCAGACTTCGCTTATGCAGCATGAAGTTTTCGCCAACACGGAGGACTTCGGCGGCCCTGATATCCTGGCCGGACCGGGCCGGGCGGCGCGCCCTGGGGTGGATGTCCCCTATGCCCATTATGAGCTGGGCAAGCCTTACGACGAAATGTTCACGCCCGAAGGCAAGCCGCGCGCGCCTTATGCCATCATGGATTCGCGGATTTCCACCCTGCCGCTGGAAGAGCTGAACCGGCGCCAACAGGCTTGCGAGCAGAGCTTCCTGCATCAAGGCATCACCTTCACCGTCTACAATGACAACAAGGCGACCGAGCGGATCATTCCCACCGACTTGTTGCCGCGCATCGTCACCGCCAAGGAATGGGACCGGATCGAACGCGGATTGACCCAGCGCATTCACGCCCTGAACCTGTTCCTGCGCGACATCTATAACGATGGCCGGGTTTTGAAAGACGGCGTGATCCCGCGCTCCATGATTTTCGGCTCCAAGCATTATCGCCGGGAAATGCGCGGCCTGCCGGTGGCCCATGGCGCCTATGTCAATATCTGCGGCAGCGATCTGATCCGCAACGAAGCGGGCGATTTCGTGGTGCTGGAAGACAATCTGCGCGTGCCTTCGGGCGTCAGCTACATGCTGGCCAATCGCGACGTGGCGCGGCGCGCCTTTCCGGCGGTGTTCCGCTCCATGGGCGTACGGCCCATCGAGCATTATCCGCTGGAGCTGCTGGCCACCTTGCGGTCCTTGACGCCGTTCCACGAGGATGTCTCCATCGCGGTGCTGACGCCGGGTGTGTTCAACAGCGCTTATTTCGAGCACGCTTTTCTGGCGCGCCAGATGGGCGTGGAGTTGGTGGAGGGACGCGATCTTCTGGTCAATGACAATGTGGTTTATACCCGCACCACATCGGGTCTGAAGCGCATCGACGTCATTTACCGCCGTATCGATGATGACTTTATCGACCCCTTAATTTTCCGCCCCGACTCGGCGCTGGGCGTGCCCGGCCTGTTCAACGCCTATCGCGCCGGCAATGTCACCATCGCCAATGCGCTTGGCACCGGCGTCGCCGACGATAAGGCGGTCTATGCCTATGTGCCCCGGCTGATCCGCTATTACCTGGCGGAAGAACCGATTCTGGAAAATGTCGAGACGTTTCTGTGCCGTGAGGAAAAATCCCTCAACCATGTGCTGGCCAATCTGGACAAGCTGGTGGTCAAGGCGGTGGGCGAGAGCGGCGGTTATGGCATGCTGGTGGGGCCGCACGCCTCGCAGAAAGAGCGCGAGGAATTTGGCGAAAAAATCAGAGCCGATCCGGAAAATTATATCGCTCAGCCCACCATTCAGCTTTCCACCGCGCCGACCTTCGTCGGCAACGGGATCGAGGCCCGTCATGTGGATTTGCGCCCCTTCATTCTGCACGGCGCGGAAACCAAACTGGTGCCGGGCGCCTTGACCCGGGTGGCGCTCAAGCGCGGCAGCTTGGTGGTGAATTCCTCTCAGGGCGGCGGTTCGAAAGATACTTGGGTGCTGAGTCAATGAACTTTGATTCTTTCCGTAACACCTCTCCATGGGCGGGCCCCCCGATCCGCGCGAAGCGCGGTCGGAGGGTAAACTTCACGCCTCGCCCATCCAGGGCGGATGGTAAAAATTTCGCAGGATGGCTCTGGATGGCCGGCTCGGGGGCCGGCCATGGATGCTGAGCCGGGTCGCCGATTCTCTCTATTGGATGAGCCGCTATATCGAGCGGGCCGAACATACCGCCAGGCTGATCGCGGTGAAGCTCGATTCCATGGTGGAACAGACGCCGGAAGATGCCGCTGCTAGTTGGGCGCGGGTGATCGAATCCCTGACTGGCGAAAAGACCGTGCCTTCGCACCAGGACGCTTTCGCCATCACCCGCAAATTGGCGTTTGACCGCGCCAACAACACCTCGCTGATCACCTCCCTGGCCCTGGCGCGCGACAATGCCCGCCAGGTCCGCGAGGCTCTATCCAACGAGGTTTGGGAAAATCTCAACCGGCTCTATTTGCGCCTGACGCCGGTGACCATGGATTCCATTTGGGTCCATACGCCGGCGCGCCTGTTCCGCGAGGTGCTGGAGGAGATGCACACGCTGGAAGGGGTGACTTATTCCACCTTGAGCCATGGCGAGGGCTGGTACTTCCTGGAATTGGGCCGCCATATCGAACGGGTGCAGCAATTGGGCCGGTTGCTGGACATTCATTTCAGCGCCGCCCAGAACGGTGAAACCGCCCCCAAATATTTCGATTGGCTGGTGCTGCTGAAATTCTGCACCGCCTTTGAGCCCTATACCAAACGATACACCGCCTCGATCCGGCCGCAGAAGATCGCCGAATTCCTGCTGTTCGATTCGGAGTTTCCCCACTCCATCTGTTTTTCGGTGGACCGGATGACCGAAGCCCTGGCGCGCGTGGCGCCGGGCGCCACGCCGGCGCGCCGCGCCGCGGTGGAACGGCTGGCGGGACGCCTTAAGGCGGCGGTGGATTTCGGGCAGGTGGATGAGTTGATGTCGGGGGGCGTTGCGGCCTTCATCGCCGACATCACAAAACAGTGTGAGCAGATTCACAAGGCGTTGTACAGTTCGTACATCACTTATGGGGCGGAGACGGTGCTTTGATGTTTAACCCCCATCCGTCGCAGCTCAGGCCCGCTTCGCGGACACTTCGCTGCGACACCTTCCCCCTTTTGGGCGCGCTGGCGCGCGCAAAGGGGGAAGGGAGCTGTCGGATGTTGACGGTCGCCCGGCGAAATGCCGGGCTCCAGCCCAGCAGCCCTGCGGAGCTTTCCTGATGTTTTATTCTATTCGCCATGTCACGCGTTTCCGCTATTCGGGTCCTGTCCGCGAGTCGGTGATGGAATTGCGCATGCAGCCGCGCTCGGAAGGGCCGCAGACCCTGCGCTCTTTCCAGATCTCCACCAATCCCCGCGCCCAGCTTTATGCCTATACCGATCATCTGGGCAACGCCGTCTATCACTTCAATATGTTGCGCGAGCATGAGGAACTGCGCATCGAGGCGCAGGCCATGGTGGAAATCACGCCCATGCGGCCTTGGCCCGAGCAGCTCGATCTCTTGGAATGGAGCCGTTACAACGGTTTCAATCTTAGCGACGATCATTTCGACATGCTGGAGCCGTCGCACTTTGCCCGCCCCTCGCCGGAGTTGGAAAGTTTCATGAAAATCGCCGACCTGGAAAAACCGGTAGGCGATCCGTTAAGCGCCCTGCGCACTCTCCAGCGCGGTATTTACGATTCCTTCGAGTATGAGCCCGGCGTCACGGAGGTGAATTCGCCGATTGAGGTGGCCTTGGAGCAACGGCGGGGGGTTTGCCAGGACTTCGCCCATATCATGACCACCATCACGCGGCGCTGGGGCGTGCCCTGCCGGTATGTGTCGGGGTATCTGTATCACAAGGGCAGCCGCGACCGGTCGTCCGCCAATGCCACCCATGCTTGGGTGGAAGCCTATCTGCCGTCGCTGGGCTGGGTTGGGTTCGATCCCACCAACAACATCATGGCGTGCGAGCGTCATGTCCGCGCCGCGGTGGGCCGTGACTATTCCGATGTGCCGCCGACACGCGGCACCTACAAGGGTGGCGCTGACAGCGAATTGTCCATCGCGGTGTCGTTGGAGCCGACCCAGGCGCCCGTGCGGCATGAGGATTTTTTGAAGGTGGACCGTCCGATGTCCTCGCCCACCCCCACGGCCTCCATGCCGGAACGGCTTTATCATCAACAACAACAGCAGCAACAGGAATAGCGCGGATCTTTCGCGTCCTGGGTTCGTCGCAAGGTCGCTCATGGGCTGTTTGCCCACTTCGCTCCTTGCTCCTGCCCAGGCCGCGAAATCTCTCGCGCTATAGGGGCCTGGAATGACGAAACGTAAAAAGCGTGCGTTGAGCGGTAGCCTGGACGTGGACGGCTTTGCGTTGCGCTGGTGCCTGAAAAGCGAGCAAATCTGGGATCCCCAAGGCAATCATATCGGGCTGCGCCTGTCGGTCGAGCGCGCGGATGAGACCCGCCGCGAACTGGTCCTGGAGTATCCTTTTCGTGAAGGCGGCAGAATCGAGCGGCCCGACATCGATCCGCACGCGCTTCAGAGCGATATTCGCCGCGCCATGGATGCCGGTTGGAACCCGAAATCGCGGGGCCGGCCCTTTATCTTCCAGCTTTAGCGCGTCTTCTTATGTTTAACCGTTCGTAAACAATTGGCCGACAATACGTCAGTCTTTTATTAACACAGCTGGGCGTATCGTCTGTTCCATTCGAGAAGGAATGGGCGCGATGCCGCTGAAATTGTCGTTAAAACCAGGTGAAAAATTCGTGCTCAACGGCGCGGTTTTGGCCAATGGCGACAAGCGCACCAGCCTGGTGATTCAAAACAAGGCTTGCGTGCTGCGCGAAAAAGACATCATGCAGCCGGAAGGCGCCAATACCCCGGCGCGCCGCATCTATCTCGCCATCATGATGATGTATCTGGATGGCGAGGCCAGCGAGGAACCCTATAACGAATTTGCTTTGCGCATGACGGAATTCATGGGGGCGATCCGCACCCCGTCGATTCTGGCCATGTGCGTGGATATCAGCCGCGACGTGGCCCAGGGCGCTTATTACAAAGCGTTGATCGCCTGCCGCAAGCTGTTCGATTTGGAAGAGGAGCGCTTGAAATATGAGCCTTAAAGCCTATCAGACCGCGCAGGTTGCGACCGAAGATCCCCGTCTGACCGAGTACCGCTTGTTCGGCCAAGTCACCGGCGCCTTGCTCACCGCCAAAGAATCCAAAGCCGTGGGCGGACCCTTGGTGGAAGCGGTGGATTGGAACCGCCGTCTATGGCGCACCCTCGCCGCCGATTGCATGGATGACCGCAACACCCTGACTCAGGATGTGCGCGCCAAGATCATTTCCTTGTCGTTGTGGGTGGCGAAGTACTCTCGCAGCGTGACGCGCGAAAAGGCACCACTGGATCCCCTGATCGAAATCAACCGCACCATCATGCAGGGTTTGCAGGCCGGCTAACACGGTCTGACAGTTTGAATGGGAAAAAGCCGGTGCCAAGCGCCGGCTTTTTTGTTTGACCCCCATCCGTCACAGCTCGGGTTTGCTCCGCAAACACCTCGCTGTGACACCTTCCCCCTTCCTGGCGCTTCGCGCCGAAGGGGGAAGGGATCTTTCGGATGCTGAACGTCGCTCGGCGGATTGAGGCCGATTAGCGAAAGGTCCAGTGGACCTTTCGCCGGCCGAAACTCGCTCGAGATTTCTGGACAATTAAATGGTCTCGAGCCCCGCATTCCGCGGGGCGACACTCAACGCGCACCAGCTTTCTCCCCCCGCGAGCGAAGCGACGAGCGGGGGGGAGATGGCGCAGCGAGGTGTTTGCGGAGCAAACCCGAGCTGCGTCAGAGGGGGGAATAAAAATGAGCTGTGACGGATGGGGGTTCAAAAATAGACGGCAGAAAATTCCCCCGCGGCAGTTCATGCCTAACGGTTAACGGAAATTAGGGAACTAAACTGAGTAAAATCAAAGTGTTGTACGGTTAAAGGTCTGGCACGCGCGTTGCAAAAGCTTTTGCGGAACATTTGCCCAAGTGCCCCGCAGAACATGCGGTCCACCACCAGTAGGAATGGAGAGTAGCCATGTCTTTCAGCGTCAACACCAACACCGGCGCACAGGTCGCGCTGCAGTATTTGAATGCCACTCAGGGTCAGCTCGACCGGACTCAGAGTGCGATCAATAGCGGCCTCAAGGTTGCGAATGCGAAGGATGATGGCGCGATTTACGCTATTGCCCAGAACCAGCGCAGCGCGGTGGCCGGATACTCCTCCGTCATCAACAGTCTCAACAACGGCTCTTCCGCTATCGAGGTCGCTCTGTCGGCGGGCCAGTCGATCTCGGACCTGCTCATTCAGTTAAAGTCCAAAGCGCTCGCCGCGGCTGATCCCTCGCTCGACACCGCGAGCCGTCAGGCGCTGAACGCCAACTTCACGGCTCTGCGCGATCAGATCACCACCATCGTCAAGAACGCTGTTTTCAACAACTTCAACATGGTCGACGGTTCCACCACGCAGGTTCAGGCTCTGGCTTCTTCCGACGGCACCCGCCGTATCACGGCCCAGGCCCAGAACATGAAGCTGTCGGGCACCATCGTCACCCTGAAGTCCACGGCCACGGTTTCCACCCAGGCCAAGGCTTCGGCTATGATCGCCACACTTCAGACCTCGCTGACCAACGTCAACTCGGCCTTGGCCAAGCTGTCGTCGGGTGCGGCGAAGTTCTCGATCCAGGCGACCTTCACCCAGAAACTGGCCGACACCCTGACAGCCGGTATCGGCAATCTGGTGGACGCCAACATGGCGCAGGAAAGCGCCCGTTTGCAGTCACTGCAGGTCAAGCAGCAGCTGGGCGTGCAGGCTCTGTCGATCGCCAACCAGGCGCCGCAGACCATTCTGTCCTTGTTTCGGTAAAATCCTCTTTTCGAGGGGGCTTGCGGGAAGGGGCGGTGCATAGCACCGCCCCTTCCTGTTTTTAAAGGCGCTCCGGCTCGCGCCTGCGCGCTTGGCGGTGCATAGCACCGCCCCTTCCTGTTTTTTAAAGGCGCGTCTTGCTGCCTATTTTCCAGCCTGGAAAGAGTGGGCGCGGTAACACTTGTTTACCTTGGCCTGTACCGGCGTGAACCATTATTTTCCTTGGATTTGCTGGGTTTTCCTCCATCACTTTTCTGAAAAGTGGAAGTATTTGCCCATCGCGCACGGCAAAAATTGCCGGGCGCGGCAAAATTTGCCCAGTGGCGCGGGGCGCGCAGCAAGTTCCGCCGGGACCTATTTTCCTAGCCCACGCAAAATCGATGTTTAACCAAAACTTACATCCGTTCGGCACGGCCCTTGCCAATGCTCATGCGGGCAAAACGCCCAAGAGCAAGCATTGCTCGTACCCAGAACGGAGAGACCAACATGTCGTTTAGCGTCAACACCAACACCGGCGCGCTTATCGCCCTGCAATACCTGACCGCCACGCAGGGCAAGTTGAATCAGGCTCAGTCCCACATCAACAGCGGTTTGAAAGTCGCCAACGCTCGTGACGATGGTGCGGTTTATGCGATCGCCCAGAATCAGCGCGCCTCGGTTGCCGGTTATGCCGCCGTCGTGAACTCGATCAACAACGGCACCTCCGCCATCGACGTCGCCTTGTCGGCGGGTCAGTCGATCTCGGACCTGTTGATTCAGCTCAAAGCCAAGGCGCTTGCCGCGGCTGACAGCTCGCTGGACACCGCCAGCCGTCAGGCCCTGAACGCCAACTTCACCGCC
>DATEEB010000211.1:0-5230 GCA_035281345.1 Rhizomicrobium sp.
CGGCAACAACCGCCTCCAGATCTTCAGCAAGGATGGCAAGCTGATCGACATATGGAAACAATTCGGCCGTCCCAGCGGCTTCTACATCACCGGCGACCGGCTCTATGCCACCGATGCCGATTCCTCCGAGGCCAATCATCCCGGCGGATGGAAAAGAGGCGTCTGGATCGGCAGCATTTTCAGCACCAAGGCCGAAGCTTTCGTGCCGGATGACAAAGCGGGCGAGGGCGTGGTTGTCGCCCCCAACGGCCATATGTATGGCGCGGTCAATGTCGTGCCACGCGGCATCACGCGCTATCCAAAACATTAGCTTTTCACGGGAGACCGCCATGAACGACAGCAGACGAAACTTCCTTCTCAAATCTTTCTCGGCCTCCAGCGCCGCTTGGCTGACGGCCAATTGGCCCGCCCAGGTCGCGGCGGCACAAAAGGCGCAGGCCTTGGGTGCGTTCACCTTCTTCAGCCGCGCGCAGGCTGCCGATGTGGACGCCATGGCGGCCCAAATCTATCCCACCACCGACACCCCCGGGGCCAAGGAAGCGCAAGTGATCTATTTCATCGATCTGGCGCTGGTGACCTTCGCCCAGGACAAACAGGAGATCTACACCCAGGGCCTGGCCGATCTGGCCACCAAGACAGGCGGCAAGCCGCTGGGCTCCATGCCGGCGGCCGATCAGATCGCCTTGCTGACGTCGATCGAGAAGACGCCATTCTTCCGCACCGTGCGCGATCACACCGTCATGGGCATGTTCTCTTCGCCCCAGCATGGCGGCAATTTCCAGAAGGTCGGCTGGAAGCAGATCGGTTTTGAAGACAGTTTGAATTTCCGCGCGCCGTTCGGCGCCTATGACAAAGCCTGAGGGAGATATCCAGATGAAAAGCTTCAATCCCTCCGATGAAGTGGATTTCGTCGTTATCGGTTCCGGTGCGGCCGGCGGCGTGATGGCCAAGCAGTTGGCGTTAGCCGGTTTCTCGGTCGTGGTGCTGGAGCAGGGCGGCTGGGGCGCCTATGGCCATGAACAGGATTATACCAAGGACGAGCTATCCAACCGCTTCCCCACCGAAGAGGACGCGCTGATCAGCAATCCCAAAAAACATCGCAACACCTTCCGCCGCAACGTCAACGAAAAAGCGGTGGCGGGTACGCACAATTATGGCTGCGTGCTGGGCGGCGGTACCGTCACCTATGGCGCATCCAGCTGGCGGCATCTGCCTTACGAATTCGACGAAGCCAGCCGCTTCGGTACCATGGCGGGTACCGGCATCGCCGATTGGCCCCTGAGCTATGCCGAGCTTGAGCCCTACTACACCCAGGCGGAATGGGAGATCGGCATTTCAGGGCCCAACCTGAAGACGCCGCTGATCGCGCCCATGTCCAAGCCTTATCCTTGCCCGCCGCTACCGCTCAAAAGCTCCGGCGCGCTCATGATGAAGGCGGCCGCCAAGTTGAACCTGACGGTGACGCCCAACGTCGCCGCCATCATCACCGAGCCGATGAACGGGCGCAGCGCCTGCATCAATTGCGGCATGTGCTCGGGCTATGGCTGCCAGGTCAAGGCCCGGTCCTCCTCCGCGGTGGCGTTGTTGCCTTTCGCGGTGGCGACCGGCAATTGCGAGATTCGCGTCAATTCCTATGTGCGCGAGATCAATGTCGACGCGTCGGGCCGTGCCACCGGCGTCACCTATTTCGACAAGGCCAGCAACAATCGCGAAGTCTTCCAAAAGGCCAAATGCGTGGTGCTCTGCGCCAACGGCACGGAAAGTCCGCGCCTGCTCTTGATGTCCAAGTCCAACCGCTTCCCGCAAGGCTTGGCCAATTCCAGCGGCCTTGTCGGAAAATATCTGATGGCCGGCAATGGCGGCGGCGCGGGGGCGCTCTTTTCGGATCCGCTGAACGAGTATAAGGGCTGCGTCACCGGCGCAGCGGTGCTCAGCTACGTTCCCAATGACGTGAAAGGGCGCGGCTGGTATGGCGGCGGCCGCATGACGGCGCGCGGCCAGCAATCGCCGATGCAATATGGCTTGGCGGGTCCGCGCAACGCGCCAAGCTGGGGTGCCGGCTATAAGAAGGCGCTGATCGAGCAAGCCAACCGCAAGCTGACGATGGTGAACTTCATTTCCCAGCTGCCGCTCGAGACCAACACGGTGGACCTGGATCCCGAGGTGAAGGACGCCTGGGGTCTGCCGGCCTTGCGTATCACCTCCACCAGCCATGAGAATGATATCAAGGCGATACGGTTTTTCATCGACAAGTCGGTGGAAATTCTCAAGGCGGCGGGCGCGACCGAAGTGTGGGCGGATCAGGTGAACGATTCCCGCGGCGGCTCCCATGCCCGGGGCACCTGCCGCATGGGCAACGATCCAAAGTCGAGCGTGGCGAACAAGTATCATCGCGCGCACGATGTGCCCAACCTGTTCGTGGTGGACGGTTCCAGCTTCGTCACGGGCGGGCGCAACCACCCCACCATGACCATTTCGGCGCTGGCCTATCGCTGCGCCGATCATTTGGTCAAGGCGGCCAAGACCGGCAATGTGACGATTTAAGATTTTGCAATTAGCGAAGCGGCGCTCCTATGGGGCGCCGTTTTCGTTTTTGCGACCGCGCAGGTTGATGGTCACTGCGGGCTGGGGAATATCGCCCGCGGCGATGCGCGCGGCGCGCCCAAGAGAGCAAAGGACGCGCGAGCACAGCAGACTCAGAGGCCACCAACGTATGGGTCGATCTCCGCTTCAAATCCCCGCAAGGCTATCGGCGGGAATTTTCGAAGGCCTTGCGCTTATCGCTAAAAACCGGAAAATCCCCATTTGATTTCAATTTGACGTGAATGTGATCTCGCAAAAGCGCAGTTTTTTCCGCGGGTTTCTTGCGCAGAACCATGAGGCCGCATCGCAAAAGTTATGTCGAATTGACACCCGGAATCCTGTTGCATAGCCTTGTCGGCCAGGGATTGCATTGCAATGATGAACGGCAGGCGGGGCGCCGCCCTTGTATTTTTCGCGGCGGCAATGGGCTTGAGCGGCTGTTCTTTGCCGGCAGACCCGCAAAGCATGGCGGTCATAACACAGAGCTTTGACAGGCCCTTTCCGCCGGTTTTTTCCCGCGCCATGTGCGTGCGCGCCGTCGATGGCGGTGAGGAAACCAATCCGCTCTGGCTTTCCAAAGTGGGCAATGATGCGTTCCGTAGCGCCTTGGAGATCTCGTTGGACAGAGCCGGATTGCGCGCCACCAGCAGTTGTTCCTATCCCATCGATGTGCATCTGCTGGGCCTGTCGCAGCCCATCATCGGCGTGGACCTGACCGTCACATCGCATGTGCGCTACGAGGTCTATGCTTCAGGGGTGCAACCGTTTTTGTCCCAGACGACCGATGCGCTCTTTACGGCCACGCTTGCGGATCACGGCAATGGCGATGAACGGTTGCGGTTGGCCAATGAGGGCTCCATCCGCCGCAGCATATTGGCGTTTTTCGACAAGCTGCGGGATGCCGATCCGCCGCGGCCCCGATAAAGACCCAACTGGGCGGGCGGCCGCGTCATCGCCCAATTCTTTGTGATCGGGCACAGAACACGTTAAGGAGGTCGGCGGAACAAAAGGCCGGGCTCCATGACGCGTCGCTTGTTGGGGACTTTGTATATCCAAGTCCTGATCGGCATTGTGCTGGGCCTGGCGGTGGGCGCGCTGTGGCCGCAGACCGGCGCCGCGCTCAAGCCCCTGGGCGATGCTTTCATCAAGTTGGTCAAGATGGTGATCGCCCCGGTGATCTTCTGCACCGTGGCGCTGGGCATCGCCCAGATGAGCGACATGAAGAAGTTCGGCCGCATTGGCGGCAAGGCTCTGATCTATTTCGAGGCCGTCTCCACCCTCGCGCTCGTTATCGGGTTGGTGGTGGGTGTGGTGGTGCGTCCCGGCGCTGGCTTCCATATCGATCCCGCAAGCCTGGATCCGTCCGTCACGGCGGCCTATGCCACCCGCGCCCATACCGACAGCGTGACCGAGCATCTGATGAACATCATTCCCGACACCTTCTTCAGCGCTTTTGCCGGCGGCGACCTGCTGCAGGTTCTGCTGATTTCCATTCTGTTCGGTTTTGCCTGCACGCGGATGGGCGAGGCGGGCCGCCAGGTCGCGGGCGGGCTGGAAAAGATCGTGAAAGTCTTTTTCGCCATCATTCACATGCTGGTGCGCCTGGCGCCGATCGGCGCCTTCGGCGCCATGGCTTTCACCATTGGCCGTTATGGCCTGACATCGCTGTTGCCGCTGGGCGCGCTGGTGGCCTGTTTCTATACGACGTGTCTTCTGTTCGTGGCGATCGTGCTGGGCGCCATCGCGCGCCTGGTCGGATTCTCCCTGTGGCGGTTTTTGTCTTATATCCGCGAAGAATTGCTGATCACCCTGGGGTCGTCCTCGTCGGAACCTGCGCTGCCCAAACTGATCGAGAAACTGGAGCGGCTGGGAGCGCCGCCCGCCGTGGTCGGCCTGGTGATCCCAACCGGCTACAGCTTCAATCTGGATGGCACCAATATCTATCTGACCCTGGCCATCCTGTTCCTGGCCCAGGCCACCGACACCGATCTGTCCGCCATGCAGATGCTGACCATTCTGCTGGTCGCCATGCTGACGTCAAAAGGCGCCAGCGGGGTCACCGGCGCGGGCTTTGTCACCTTGGCGGCGACCCTCAGTGTGGTCCCCGCCATTCCTTTGGTGGCCTTGGCCACCATCGTAGGCATAGACCGTTTCATGAGCGAATGCCGCGCCATCACCAATATCATCGGCAATGGGGTCGCCGCCCTGGTGGTGGCGCGCTGGGAAAAGGTGCTGGACATGGGGCGGCTGCGCGAGGAATTGAAGCGCGGGCCCGCCCGGGCCGAACAAAGCCTGGCCTGATTGCCGCTTATTGCGGTAGTCCGCAGTGGTCCAGCGAAGTTGGACGAAATGGTCCGGCGGACCGTTTCGAGCGACAAACGCCCCGAGTTTAGGCGAGGGGCTGGGCGAAAACTCCGGCGGTATGGTACAAGCACCGCAAGGTGCGGGTGTAGTTCAATGGGTTCGCCGCGACTTACAAAACGGTCCAGTGGACCGTTTTGCGCGGCGAACGCGCCGAGCACAAGCGAGGCGCCGGGCGAAAACTCCGGCGGCATGGTACAAGCACCACAAGGTGCGGGTGTAGTTCAATGGTAGAACGGCAGCTTCCCAAGCTGCATACGAGGGTTCGATTCCCTTCACCCGCTCC
>DATEEB010000212.1:0-3214 GCA_035281345.1 Rhizomicrobium sp.
CCCGATGCGGTGGCGCCGATGGCGATTGCGCGCCGCTTTGCCCTGCCAAACCGCATCCTGACCATTTTGGAAGGCGAAGGCCTGGTCAATGACGCCACCGCCCTGATCCTGTTCAGCTTTGCGGTGGCGGCGGTGGTGAGCAGCCAGCCTTTTTCCCTGGCGGTCGCGACCGGCGAATTCCTGGTGATCGTGGCGGGTGAAATCGTCTGGGGTCTGGCGATCGGTTGGGGCGGGTTGGTGTTGCGCCGCTGGGCCGCCGATGCCCGGGTGGAGATGGTGTTCTCGCTGCTGACCCCCTTCGCCGCCTTCTGGGTGCCGGAAAGCCTGGGGGGATCCGGTGTCTTGGCCACGGTGGTCGCAGGTCTTTATGTGAGCTGGCATGGCCCGCGCTACATCTCGCCCGCCACGCGCCTGCAAGGCTTCTTTGTCTGGGACCTGGTGGTCTATCTGGTCGAAGGCCTGGTCTTTCTGATGACCGGCCTGCAGGCCCGTATCGTCGCCGACACGCTGGATATTGGCGAATGGCAACAGTTGCTGTTTGCCTGCATCACGGTGTGCGCCGCCATCATCCTGGTGCGCTTTATCTGGGTGTATCTGGCAACCATCGTACCGCGCCTGCTGGTTCCGGGCTTGAAAGCGCGCGATCCCATGCCGCCCTGGCAGTATATCTTTATCATCGGCTTCACCGGCATTCGCGGCGTGGTGTCCTTGGCGGCGGCGCTGTCCATCCCCTTGCTGGCGGCGGGCGAAGCGTTTCCGCATCGCGGCCTGTTGTTGCTGGTCACCTTCTCGGTGATTTTGGTGACCCTGGTGGGGCAAGGCTTCGCCCTGCCCTGGGTGATCAAGCTTTTGGGGATCGGCGAGCATGGCCGGCGCGAGGCCGATGACGACAAAAAGCGCGAGATCGGCGCCCGCCTGGCCAGCATAGATGCGGCCTTAGCGCGCCTGGATTCCCTGGAAAGCGCGGTGGCCGCGCCCCAAACCGTGGCGGCGCTGAGACGGCGCCACCAAGACCGGCGGGCCTATTTCGTCGCCGCCTGCCAAAATCTGTCGCGCGGCGAGGTGGACAATGCCAGCGCCGCCCTGCAGCTGCAATTCGTAGAGGCGGAGCGCGCCAGCATCGCGGATCTATACCGCCGCGACGAGATCAGTGACGAAGCCCGCCGCCGCATCGAGCGCGAATTGGATTTGGAGGATTCGCGCATCCGCCACAGTGCGGAAAGCGGGGCCGCAAGAACGCTTTGAAGCCAAGCAACTAGAGCAAGTTGGCCGCCTGGGGCAACCCGCTGGGATAGGGCAACATGCCAAGCCAATGGTCCATGAAGGCCTAAAGCCTGGCAGGCCGATGGCGTTACGGATCCAGACCCAGACGTTGCCGTAAAGAAATTCGATCCGGAACGAACACGGCACTCGCGCATTGGCGCGAAGGCGCGTAGAGTTTTTCCGTTGAACACAAACCATGGGGTGAATGACATGGCAGCAAAGAAGAAGGCAAAGAAGAAAAAACCGGCAAAGAAAGCCAAGAAGGCAGCCAAGCCCAAAAAGGCGAAAAAGGCCGCCGCGAAGAAATCCAAAAAGGCCCCCAAGAAAGCGGCAAAGAAGCCCGCGAAACAGGCGGCCAAGAAGGCTTCCGCCAAAAAAGCGGCGGCCCCGGTGCCCGCGCCAAGCGACGCCCCGGTCATGATGCCATCGAGCATCATCTTCTGAAGATCAAAAGACAACGCCGCGGCTCCCCCTCGAACCGCGGCGTTTTTCTTTGGCTATTTCGCGTCCGGCTTGAAGTCCAGCGCACAGCCATTGGTACAGTAACGCAGCCCCGTGGGAGCCGGCCCGTCATCAAAGACATGGCCCAAATGGCCTCCGCAATGGGCGCAATGAAACTCGGTGCGCACCATGCCGTGCGTGGTGTCGGTGGTGGTTTCCACCGCCCCCGGTTTGGTGTCCCAGAAGCTCGGCCAACCTGTGCCGCTATCGAATTTGGTGGAGGCATCGAACAATTCGGCGCCGCAGCCAGCGCATTGAAACTCACCGGGCCGCTTTTCGGTGTTCAGGGGGCTGGAGCCCGGGCGCTCTGTGCCATGTTCGCGCAGCACCCGATGCTGCTCGGGGGTCAGGGCGCGCATGGCTTTGGTGTCGGTCATGGCATTTTCCTTCCCTACCTAGTACGGACCATATGGCAAAACGTTACCGTCCAGGATTGACGGCGACCACCATCGCCAGCATGCCGCTAAGCCGGCCGGTATTGCCGAAGGCAAAGCCCGCATCATAGATGACATCGTCCACTTTCCAACCTTGCGGCGTGTTCACCAGAACCAGCACATCGTTCCAAGAAACGGGCTTTTTGGCGGGTGTTGGAGCCGTGTAAGTCAAGGCCACGGGGCAGCGCGCGGTTTTGGCGTCCGCCTGGCAAGCGCCGACTTTCCAAGCCGTGGCCCCTTCAAACAAAGACGAGAATACATCGCCTTCCAACATGGGGGGAACGGCATTCTTCACTTTTGCGGTGAGCCGTGCTTGAGCGGCGGCAGCTTCGGCCAACTGTTTGTTCAAGCGGAGAGAAAGAATGGCGCTGTAGCGCAGCCGTCCGGTGGCGTCGGGAATGCCGCCGCGCCCCCGCTGGCCGTCATAGATGGCATAAAAGCCATTAGCGGCGGTTGCGGGATCGGTGGCCGGCTGTGCGGAAAGCGGCAACGAAAGGGGCGCCAGAAAAAGCCCGGCCAGCAAAAGACGCTTCATCACCGCGACTTTAGGGAATCGCGAATCTCGCGCAACAGCAGAACTTCCTCCGAAGGCAGCGGCGCGACATCCGATGCGGGGGGCGGCGCCAACAATTTGTTCAACTGCCTCAGCAGCATGAACAAGACAAAAGCCACGATCAAAAAGCTGATGATCGCATTGATGAACAAGCCATAATTGATGGTGACCGCCTTGGCGGCCTTGGCGGCGGCCAAGGTATCCAGGGTGGGATCGCCTTTGATCACCAAAAAGAAATTGGAAAAATCCACCCCGCCCAGGGCCAGGCCGATGGGCGGCATCAGCACGTCGTTGACCAGGGAGTTGATGATGCCGGTGAAGGACGCGCCGATGATCACGCCGATGGCTAGGTCCACCACACTGCCCCGCACGGCAAATTTCTTGAATTCGGTAAACACGGACATGGGGGCGCCGCCTCTGTTTTACGTGTGTCAGGCTAATCGCGCCGTGCGTCCTCAACAAG
>DATEEB010000213.1:0-4191 GCA_035281345.1 Rhizomicrobium sp.
TTCGCCCGCGCCTTGCAGATGTTCCGCGACAGCGCGTCGGAGCGCGAACGCCTCAAGATTGAAGTCCTGGAAAACCGCGTCGCCAAGGACAGCGCCGAGGCTTCCAGCAAAGCCAAGTCCGAATTCCTCGCCAATATGAGCCATGAGATCCGCACCCCGATGAACGGCATACTGGGCATGACCGGACTTCTGCTGGACACTCCGCTTGACCCAGAACAGCAACGCTTCGCGATGATTGTGCGGGAATCGGGTGAGAGCCTGCTAGCCATCCTCAACGATATTCTTGACGTCGCAAAGCTGGAAGCCGGCAAGCTGGAAATTGAGTATACCGATTTCGACCTGATGGCGACGGTGGAAAGCGCCGCGGCCCTCATGACTTCGAAAGCGCGTGAGAAGAGCATCGACTTGGTCACGGATGTGGAGCCTGAGGCGCGCGGAATCTATCGTGGCGATCCTACCAGACTGTGGCAAGTTCTGCTCAATCTGCTCAGCAACGGCATCAAATTCACGGAAAAAGGCGGCGTGGCGCTTCAGGTGGCCGTCAAGCTGGGGGCGGCGAACGCGGACGGCAAGGTGCCGCTGCATTTCGAGGTCACCGACACCGGGATCGGCATGGCTGAGGAGGTACGTGAGCGCCTATTCCAGAAGTTCTCGCAGGCCGATTCTTCGGTGACACGGCGCTTCGGCGGTACCGGACTGGGCTTGGCCATCTGTAAGCAGCTGGTGGAGCGCATGGGCGGCGAGATCGGTATCCAAAGCCAAGTGGGCAAGGGCTCGACCTTCTGGTTCAGTCTCCCGCTGGAGCGCTCCAGCGCCGACCTGACCGACCGCGAAGCCCTGACCGGCCATTTCAAGAATCTACGTGCTCTGGTGGTGGACGATATCGAGATCAATCAGGAAATTCTGAGCCGCCAGCTCAGGCGTTTTGGGATGCATGCCAAGGCCGTCCATGATGGTTATGGCGCCATGGAGGAACTGGAGCGCGCTTGGCACCAAAAGCAGCCCTATGACATTGTGCTGCTCGACCAAATGATGCCGGGAATCCCCGGCGATCTGGTCGCGGATCGTATTCGCAAACATGCGTTCCTCTCCGATACGCGTCTGATCATCGTTTCATCCGTGGGCCGCGATTTCATCCGGCAGCCGGACGATCTGAAACTGGAAGCGGTGCTGGAAAAACCGGTGCGCTACCAGGAACTGCTCGACACACTGGTCAATATCTATGGCGTTCCCGGCGAAATGCCCCAGACCCCCCCGGCGATTGCGCCCGAGGCGGCTAACAAAGTCACTCTGGCCAATCCGGCCAAGGCACGGCTCCGCATCCTTCTGGCCGAAGACAACAAGGTCAACCAACAATACGCCATCGTGGTTCTGAACAAGGCGGGCTTCCACGTCACCATCGCCGAGGATGGCCATCAGGCGGTGGCCGCGGTGCAGAGCGCCGATTTCGACTTGGTGCTGATGGATATTCAGATGCCGGGGCTGGATGGCGTTGAAGCCACCCGCCGGATACGCGCATTGCCCGCGCCCAAAAATGCGACACCGATTTTTGCCATGACCGCCCATGCCATGCGCGGCGCCAGTGAGGAATATATGGCGGCGGGCATGAACGACTATATCAGCAAGCCCTTCCAGCCCGCCTTGCTGCTGGCCAAGCTCGATCAGCTGGCCAAGGGCCTTGCGCCCACACCCTGCACCCGGACACGCCCCGATCAGGCGGTGCTGGCGGTTCTGGACACGTCGAATCTGGAAGAATTGAGCGCGGCCCTGCCGCCGGACAATATGGCTGCGCTCATCTCGCTTTATCTGCATGACACCGAAGGCCATCTGGAAGAAATTTCGGCGTGCGCCATAGCTGGAGATCTTGTCGGCCTTGCCCGCCAAGCCCATATGCTCGTCAGTTCATCGGGCAATCTCGGCTGCATGCAGACCAGCGCGCTGGCCCGCGACCTGGAACATTTCTGCAAGGCAGCCAATCCGGACGGGCTCAACACGCTGCTGGACGGCCTGCGCCGGTCTGCCGCCCAGTCATCCGAGGCGATCAGGGCCTGGCGGGACGCGCGCATTCCCGTAGTTCAGGCCAGCGCCTAAAACGATCCCTCGCATAAGGCCGGGGCCGCCCCAAGCCTTGTGCAACCAGTATTTTTTTCGCAGGCGATACGGTCACGCGCCTGGCAGCGGCAGGCTCAGGTGCATCTCCCCAGCATCGCTTCGCGCGCAAAAAAGGGCGCCCTGTTGCCAGGGCGCCCGAGGGTCCAGGGTACTCTCTGAATTCCTGCGGCTCGCGCTTACAAATTGCCGCGAATACCGATGGTGAAATAGCGGCCCATAACGTCTTCGCCTGCTAAGACCGGGATGCCAGAGCCTGGATTTCCGGCATTTCCGGTGGCGATCGGCGGGGTGGCATTGGCGATGTTCTGCACCGAGAAATACAGCTGTGCGGTGGCATTGTTGTCGAAGGTGAAGTCCTTTTTGATGGTGATGTCCGTCGTGTCGAAGGACGGAATGCGGGGGTCGGCATAGATCTGCGGGCTTGAGGGCAACGTGTTTTTGTACACGCCGCTGAACCAGTGCCACTGGACGTCCACGCTCCAATTGCCCAGCGTATAGTCGGCAAAGAAGGTGGCGTGACCCTTGGGATTGGGGGTGTTGCCACCGGCGCTGGTGCCTCGCGTGACGGCAGACCCCGGAAAAGCCAGGGTGTTGACGTAGGGCTGCACGTTCAACAAGGCGCGAAGGTTGAGGCCGCCCGGCAGGCTTTCGTCTATGTCGGCCAGTTGGAAATTATAGCTGATCTCGTAATCCATACCCTCGGTCGATTGCAGGGCGGAGTTCAGATTGACGGCCTTGACGGCCGTGGGATAATTGGCTGGCGTGTTGAAGCCAGGCTGGCCGAACGGGATCGGCCGCACATACAGCGCGCAATATGGCGATGTGCCGCCCGAATTGTTGCAGAGTGCTTGAACCTGCGTGTTGCGCCCGTCGACCACGCCGATCGCGTTGCTGAGCCTGATTTGGTAGAAGTCCACCGACGCCGTCAGCCCGGGAATCCATCTCGGCGTCAGCACGATGCCGGCCGTGTAGGTTCGCGCCACCTCGGGCACCAGATTGGGGTTGCCTTGGGTAACGCTTTGCGTGCTCTGCCCTCCGAAGTTGGTCAGAAGATCGAAATAACCGGCGGCGACCGACGTAAGCGGCCGGTACAAATCGTCCAAGGTGGGCGCGCGGATGTCGACGGATGTGGTGCCGCGGAAGCGGAGGTCGTCGTTCACATGCCAGTCCAGGCCGACCTTCCAGGTCTGCACCGAACCGGAAACGCTGTATTCGGTAAAGCGCCCCGCCACATTGACGTCGAAGGACTGGATCAGCGGCACATCCTTGATGACCGGGATAACGCCTTCAAGGGCGAATTCCCACACATTTTGGCTGGCCGAGACGCTGGCGATGGTGTTGTTGTCCCACAAGGTCTGGGTGGCGGGGTTGCCGCAAAGGCGAAGACCCGTGCAATTTACCAGCGCGGTCGGGGCGGCGTTGGATTTGATGTCATAGCCGATCCAGCGCATTTCGCCCGACAGCGCCACCCGGACCGGCCCCGCCGGCAAGTCGAAGACATCGCCGCTGATGCTGGCGGCGATATCGTCCAAGCTGTTGGTGAGGGCGGCGTTGGTGTTTCTCGACCAATAGTGGAAGGCCGCGTCCGTGATCGAAGTCGGCCCGAAGGGATTCATCGGCACGCAACCCGGATAAAGATTGCCATACAGCGCGATCGCCGCCGCTGTGGTATTGTAGCACTTTAACTGGCCGTTCTCCACCACCACGTCCGTCGACGCGCGTTGAAACTGGTTGTTGCCGTTGTTGACGCCGGTGATCGAAGCGCGGCTTTCGCCATGGGTGTAATGGAAATCCCAAGTGTATTTCCCGAACGTGCCATTGAGACCGCTGGAGACGACGAGATTGCGCGTTACGGCATTGGTCGCGCGGCCCGGCTGATTGTCGAGCCACTTCGACATGTTGAAGATATTGGCGTTGGGGCCGGTGGTGTTGAAGGTACCGTTATTGCCCAACAGCGCCTGGTCGGCCGCCGACAGATAGGGATTGTTCTTGAAGTACTTCGTGGTCTGGCGGCCGCTGTCGAATTGCGAAGGAAAGAACCAGCTGAAAATGTTGGCTTGCGTGGCCGAGCCCTGGATC
>DATEEB010000214.1:0-3774 GCA_035281345.1 Rhizomicrobium sp.
CACCCCCCGCTCCTGCTGGGGCGTCGCCAAGTGGTAAGGCACTGGATTTTGATTCCAGCATTCGGAGGTTCGATCCCTCCCGCCCCAGCCATCTAGCTTTTCTTGAGCCGAGCGGTAGCGAGCTTAGAAAAGCTGATGTCCTCCGGCCGCGAAGCGGACCGGGGGACCCATCTTGTCATGGTCGGGATCCCCGGCCCGTGCAATCCGGTCGCCTGATACAGCAACGCGCTCATTTCAATGCAGCTTCAATTTGGGACGGACAATACGATTGACGCGACCCACCAGGATCAGCGCCACGCCCTTGAGCCAGCCATGAATGGCGATCAGATGCATACGATAGAGCGAGACATAGACAAAGCGCGCCAGCCGCCCTTCGATCGCCATGCGGCCACCGATCAGATTGCCCATCAGCGAGCCCACGGTGGAAAAATGGCTGAGCGACACCAGCGAGCCATGGTCGCGATAGATGAAAGGATGGAGCGGCTTGCCCGCGATCATGGCGGCAATATTGCGAAAGGCCGTCGCCGCCATTTGATGCGCCGCTTGGGCGCGCGGCGGGACGGCGCGGCTTTCGCCCGCAGGCACGAAATACGCGCAATCGCCGATGGCGAAGATGCGCTCGTCCCGGCTGGCTTGCAGCGTGGCTTTCACAACAAGCTGGTTGTTGCGGGTGGTTTCCAGTCCCAGCCCGACCAGCATATCCGGCCCCTTCACGCCCGCGGCCCACACCCGCAAATCCGCTTTGATCAGCTCGCCGGACTTGGTGATCATGCCTTCAGCGGTCGCCTCGACCACCTGTTCGCCGGTGATCACGCGCACGCCCAGGGCTTCCAATTCCTTGTGCGCGGCATTCGCCAAATCTTCCGGCAGCGCCGGCAGGATGCGCGGCCCCGCTTCGATCAGCGTCACCTTCAAGCGGCTTTCGTCGAATACTTCCAGGCCGTAGTGGCGAAGCTCGGACGCCGCATTGTAAAGCTCCGCCGCCAGTTCGACGCCGGTCGCCCCGCCGCCCACGATATCCACCCGCACCTGCGCGCCGGCGCTGGGATCGGCCTGCAGGCTGCGCGACACCCGCAGGCAATGATTGAGCAGTTGGGACCGGAAACGGTCGGCCTGCAAGCGGCTGTCCAGGAAGATGCAATGCTGCTTCACGCCCAAGGTGCCGAAATCATTGCTGACCGAACCCACCGCCAGCACCAGATAGTCGTAGCGGATCCGGTGGCGGCCCATGATCTCACGGCCGTCTTCGTCCAGAATGGGGGCGATCACCACATGGCGGCTGTCGCGGTCGATGCCCTCAAGGGTACCGTAAAAGAAACGATAGCCCCAGGCATGGCCATGGCTGCGATAACCGACCTCGTCGAGATTGGCGTCCAGCGAGCCGGCCGCCACCTCATGCAGCAAGGGCTTCCAGATATGGGTGCGGTTTTGCTCCACCAGGATGATGTCGAAAGACGTGCGGCCGAAGCGGGCACCCAGCCGGGTCGCCAGCTCCAGCCCCGCCGCGCCGCCGCCCGCCACCACGATTTGGGTTTTGCGGGGCTTTTTTGCCGGCTCAATCACCTTGGGGCAAGGCGCGTTGGATTCACAGACCGGATGCCCATCGCGCGTGCGAGCCCGGTGGTTGCGATTACGGGCAACACGAACATCGACACCGGATCGAGGCCATGCAGGGTCTTCTCCACGCTGTACGGCAAATAGCTCAATGCCAGATGAATCCCTGTGGCGACAAAAGGCCCTGGTCGAATGGCACCTTCGGCTGGACACAGGCCTTGACCCGCGGAGGCTTGAGGCTGAGCTTGGTCAGGTCGTTTTGCCAGCATTCGTCGAAAATAGAGCAATAGCAGACGTTCAGGTGCAGGTCGCGGCTGACCATAACCCGTTGCAGCGCGGCGAATACCGCCGGAGCGATGGATTCCTTGAACTTCAGGAAAGTGACGTCCACACCGGCGCGAAAAACCAGGTTCGGCACGAGATTGGAGTCGAAACGCTCGCCCAATGCGGGATCGAATCCGCAGCAGGCCTGGAGGAAGTCCCAGTTGCTGCGATAGGCGACGCCCTTCCAAACCAGCTCCGCCGTTTCGACCTTGGCCGGACCCGCACCGGAATTGTATACCCGCATGCTGGCATGGCGGACACCATCCTCCGTGTTGACCCCCGCAGCATAGGCCATGAACGGCCAGGAGTTGGCCGCCACCAGCCGGGCATTGGCTTCGGCCATCTCTTCCATGGTGCGGCCATGCAAAATGGCAACGCCCAAAGACACAACCGAAATGAACAGGGCCGAGAAGGCAACCACCATGTCTACCCAGCTGTGGCCAGTCTTGTGGGCGTGGGATTCGGTGTGGGCTTCGACGTCCAGGCTCATGCTTTGCGCCTCTGTTTCGGGCTCTGTCATGGTTCACCGCTTCAGCGGACCTCTACCACGATTCAGCCCGATCGGTAAGCGTCCGGCAGAACCGCGTCAGCGACAATGACGAAGCTGCCGCCTTAGCAGGCTGCGGCGGGACTGACCACGTAAGCGTTCTCCGCGCGGCGCGAGGGATTTTGGTCATCCAAGCAGGGTTGCCTAGCGACAGCGTAGGCAACGCGCGGAGCGTACCTAGCGTACGTGAGCACGCGCGACACACTTGGGGACCAAAAGACCCGCGCCGCTATGCTTCGACGACGGGCTGGGCGTGCAACCGCCTCTCCGGATTGACGAACACCCAAGCAAAGGCGCAGACAAAGGCCACGCCCGCGGCAATATAAAACGCCGTGGTCCAACCGAATTTGGTGGCGAACCAAGGTGTCGCCGAGGCGGTAACCGCGCCCGCGATCTGTCCCGCCATATTGACCATGCCGGAAATCACCCCAGTATGCGGCCCGCCATAATCCGCCGACACCGCCCAATAGGTCGCCTGGCCCAGATAGAGCGCGCCCGCGCCGCCCGCCAAAACCAGCACCGCCAAGGTGCTGTTCTGCACCTGAGCACCCACGACAAGGAAGCCGCCGGTCAACAAAAGCGTGAAGGCGCCGTAGAGGCTGCGGCCGACATACTGGCCCTTGTGCTTGACCAGCCAGTCACTGACCACGCCCCCGATCAGGCAGCATACGGTCATCGAAATGAAAGGCAGCATGGCCAGCAACGCGCTTTTCTTCAGATCGATGCCGCGCGCCTCGACCAGATAGATGAAAAACCAATTCAGGAAAATAAAGGCGACATAGCCATAAGCGGCATAGGCGATGGCCACGCCCCAGACATCGGTGCTGGTGAAGATGCGCAGCCACGGCACCGGCGGCATGGGACCGTCCATCTTGGCCGGCAACCCCGCCTTGATATGGGCCAATTCCTGCGGCGTCACGCTGGCGTGCTGGGTGGGCGTGTCGCGGGCAAAGAAATACCAGACAGCGCAGACCACAAAGCCAAGCAAGGCCGAGAAGTAAAACACAGCGTGCCAGCCCATTCCCACCATGATGGCGGTGACCAGCGGTTGAGAGATGGCCGCGCCAAAACCGACGCCGCCAAACACCCAGCCATTGGCCTTGCCGCGCTCATGCGAGGGAAACCAGGCGGCGATGAATTGATTGGACGACGGATAGGCAACCGCTTCGCCTAAGCCCAAAATGAAGCGCACAGCGATCAGGACCCACAGCGCCCCGCCCATGGCCGGCGGAATCAACGGCACCACGGCGCTGAAAACACCCCACCAGATCAAACCGTAAGCCAGCGTCTTGCGCGGGCCCAGCTTGCCCACCACCCAGCCGGCCGGAATCTGAAACGCGGCATAGCCC
>DATEEB010000215.1:0-6750 GCA_035281345.1 Rhizomicrobium sp.
GCTGCGCCGTCTGTTGGGCGCGATCCCCACTTTGTTCGTGATCGTGACGCTGGCTTTCTTCATGATGCGCATCGCGCCCGGCGGCCCCTTTGACAGCGAGCGGCGGTTGCCGCCCGAAGTCGAACGCAACATCAAGGCGGCATACAATCTCGACAAGCCGCTTTCCGAACAATATCTGATTTATCTCGGCAAGCTGATCCAAGGCGATCTGGGCCCGTCCTATAAGAACAAAGACTTCACCGTCGCCCAACTGATCGGCACCGGATTGCCGGTCAGCGCGCGGCTGGGTTTGACCGCCATGATGCTGGCGCTGCTTGTCGGCACCGCGCTGGGCGTGGCGGCGGCGCTGAAACAAAATCATTGGCAGGATTATTCGGTGATGGGCGTGGCGATGCTGGGCATCACCATTCCCACCTTTGTCACCGCGCCTTTGTTGACGCTGCTGTTCGGCATCTACGGCGTTTCCCTGTTCGGTTGGGAATTGTCCTTGCCGGTCGGCGGCTGGAATGGCGGGGCATGGCGCAACATGGTCCTGCCGGTGGCCGTTCTGGCCCTGCCCCAAACCGCCATCGTGGCGCGGCTGATGCGCGGCTCGATGGTGGAAGTGCTGCGCGCCAACTATATCCGCACCGCGCGCGCCAAGGGCCTGCCGGTATCGCGCATCGTCCTGGGCCATGCCCTGCGTGCCGCCGCCTTGCCGCTGGTGTCTTATCTGGGCCCGGCCCTGGCGGCGATTCTCACCGGCTCGTTGGTGGTGGAGCAGATTTTCGGCCTGCCGGGGATCGGACGCTATTTCGTGCAAGGGGCGCTCAACCGCGACTATACCTTGGTGATGGGGGTGGTGATCTGTTACGCCGCCCTGATCATCCTGCTGAATTTTTTGGCCGACATGTTGCTCGCTTTCTTGGACCCGAGAGTGCGGCTTTGATGGGCAACTCCGGCCAAACCCTGAAATCACCCGAGGATGTCAAAGGCCGCAGCCTGTGGGTGGATGCGCGCCGGCGCCTGTTTCAAAACCGCGCCGCCATGGCCAGCATTCTTCTTCTGGGCGCCATCGCGCTTTTGGCGCTGTTGGCCCCTTGGCTGTCGCCCTTCGCCTATGACGAGGTCAATTACGACATCATCGCCTGCGCCCCCAATTGGTGGCCCGGGGACATTTCTTGCCGCGCGCCCGGCCATATCTTCGGCACCGACTCGGTGGGGCGCGATCTATTCGTGCGGGTGCTGTTTGGCGCCCGCGTCTCGCTGGCGGTGGGGCTGGTGGCGACCCTGGTCTCGCTTCTGATCGGCGTCCTTTATGGCGCGGCGGCCGGTTACCTGGGGGGACGCATCGACGCGTTGATGATGCGCGCCGTGGATGTTCTATATTCCCTGCCCTTCGTCTTCTTTGTCATCATCCTGATGGTGATATTCGACCGCAATTTCATCCTGTTGTTCGTGGCGATCGGGGCGGTGGAATGGCTCACCATGGCGCGGATCGTGCGCGGCCAAACCCTGTCCATCAAGCAAAAGGAATTCATCGAAGCGGCACGCGCGGGCGGCGTCGGCCCCGCGGCCATCATCGGCCGTCACATCATTCCCAATGTGATCGGACCGGTGGTGGTCTATGTCACCTTGACGGTGCCGGGCGTGATCCTGACCGAAAGCTTTCTGTCGTTTCTGGGATTGGGCATTCAAGAACCTTTGACCAGCTGGGGCGTGCTGATTTCCGATGGCGCCGACCAGATGGAAACCGCGCCCTGGATGCTCTTGTTTCCGGCCCTGTTGATGGCCGTGACCTTGTTCTGCTTCAATTTCATCGGCGACGGCTTGCGCGACGCCCTGGACCCAAAAGATAGATGAAGGAGGGACCGGTCATGGGCGCGCTGCTGGAAATCGCCAATCTCAATGTCCATTTCACCCTGGCGGACGGCGATGTGCATGCGGTCAAGGACGCCAGCCTGTCCATCCGGGAAGGCGAATGCCTGGGTATTGTGGGCGAAAGCGGTTCGGGCAAGAGCCAGCTCTTCCTGGCGGCGTTCGGTCTTTTGGCCGCCAATGGCAAGGCCAGCGGCAGCGTGACCTATCGCGGCGAGGAAATTCTGGGCGCCTCGCCCAAGCGGCTGAACGCCCTGCGCGGCGGTGCCATCACCATGATTTTCCAGGACCCCCTGACCTCGCTGACGCCGCACATGAAAATCGGCGCGCAGATCGCGGAAGCCTTGATGTTGCACCGTCAGGTGTCTGGCGCCGAGGCCCAGAAGCGCGCGCGCGAAATGCTGGACTATGTCCGCATCCCGGAAAGCGGACGGCGCTTGAAACAATATCCGCATGAACTTTCCGGCGGCATGCGGCAGCGGGTGATGATCGCCATGGCCACCATCACCGGCCCTGACCTGATCGTCGCCGACGAGCCCACCACCGCGCTGGATGTGACGGTGCAGGCCCAAATCCTGGAAATCCTGCGCGCCTTGAAAAGCGACAAGAAAACCGCCATCGCGATGGTCAGCCACGATATGGGCGTGATCGCCGGGCTTGCCGACCGGGTGCAGGTGATGCGCCATGGCGCGATTCTGGAAAGCGGCACGGCGGAGGAAATATTCTATGCGCCTGCCCACGCCTATACCCGCATGCTGCTGGATGCGATCCCCAAGGCGAACGAAACAGCGTCGCCTGTCACCGCCATTGGCGCGCCGCTGCTGACGGTGGATGATCTGAAAGTCAGCTTTCCCGTGAAGGACAAAGGATTCTTCGGCAAGACCCAGCACTTGCGCGCGGTGGATGGCGTCAGCTTCACGTTGAACCAGGGCGAAACTTTGGGCGTGGTGGGCGAAAGCGGCTGCGGCAAGTCCAGCTTGGCGCGCGCCGTCCTGCAATTGCTGCCCAAAAGCGCGGGCCGGGTGGTGTGGCTGGGCCGCGATCTGGACGGCGCAACCCAGGTCGGCATCCGCGCGCTGCGCAAGGATTTTCAGATCGTGTTCCAAGATCCCTTGGCCAGCCTGGACCCGCGCATGCCGGTCGGCGTTTCCATCGCCGAGCCGCTCAAGGCGCTGGAGCCGCAGCTTTCGCGCCAAACCGTACGGAGCCGGGTGCGCGCCATCCTGCAGCGCGTGGGCTTGGACGGCGGCTGGATCAATCGCTACCCCCATGAACTATCGGGCGGACAGAACCAACGGGTGGGATTGGCGCGCGCCATGATCCTGGGTCCCAAAATGCTGGTGTGCGATGAGGCCGTCAGCGCGCTGGACGTCTCCATTCAGGCGCAGATCGTGGCCTTGATCCGCGATCTGCAGGCACAAACCGGCCTGGCATTGATCTTCATCAGCCACGATTTGTCGGTGGTGCGCCGCCTGTCCCATCGGGTGATGGTTCTGTATCTGGGCCGGGTGGTGGAACTCGCGCCCAGCGCCGATCTGTATGCCGATCCGCGCCATCCCTATACCCGCGCCTTGCTGTCGGCGGTGCTGACCCCCGATCCCCGCGCCGAGCGCGCCAGAAAATACGAGCTATTAAGCGGCGATTTGCCCTCCCCCCTGGACCCTGACGCCCATCTGAGCTTCCTGAAATCCAAGCGGAGCCAGCCCGGTTACCGCCCCAGACTGGAACAAGTCGCGCCGGGCCACTATGTGGCCGAGCACGACTAACCGCCTTCCAGGAAAACATGCTATAAACGCACCCATGCGCCGTGCATCCGAAGGCGCAGCTTTTGAACATGGAGACGCCATAGAAATTGCCGCAAGGCCCGCAACCTGAGGAGGTCACATGAACAATCTGCAGGAATTCCATCACACCCAAGAAGCGCCGGACATCAAATCCCGCGCTGTGGTAGGAATTGTGATCGCGATCGTGATAGCGGGCCTGGGCTTTTATATCTATGAGTCGGTTTGGAATCCCACGACCCACACCATCGTCTCCAACGGGCGTCTCTAAAGCCAGACGACGTGCTTTTTTAGCGAATGCGCACGACCTTGTGGTGCCGGCCCGCCTGCTGGCGGCAGGACGGCGCCCGGGATCACGGCCACAAAAAGCCTTCCGCATTACAATCCCCCAACGCAAAATTCATTGAACTGTTTGCCGCAAAGCCGGCAAATGGTGCCGGCACGCATGGCAGAAGGTTTTTATGGCATCGGGCAAGACATGGAACAGGCGGCTGGCCCTGGCGGGCGGCGCGGCTCTGGCGGGCGCGGGCGCCCTGGCGCTACGTCAGCCCTCGGAAAGTATTCCCTCCAAAATTCCTGACGCCCGAACCTTTCGCCGCGGCAATGTGGCGGAACCGCAATCCCTCGATCCGACGATTTCGACGGGCATCCAGGATGACGGCATCAATGGCGACCTGATGATGGGGTTGACGACGGAAGATCCGCAGGCCCATCCCATTCCCGGCATGGCGGAACGTTGGACCACTTCACCCGACGGGCTGACCTGGACTTTCTTTTTGCGCGAGGCGCTATGGTCCGACGGCGTGCCGGTGACGGCGGAGGATTTTGTCTTTGCTTGGCGGCGGCTGTTGGATCCAGCAACGGCGGCTCCTTACGCCTATTTCCTGTACGTGGTCAAAAACGCGGCCCTGATCAATGCCGGAAAAATGCCGTTAAACGTCTTGGGTGCATATGCGCGCGACGCGCGCAGGTTCGAAGTGCGATTGGAGCATCCCGCCCCTTACATGGTGGAAATGCTGATGCATCACAGCACCTATCCCCTGCCGCGCCATGTCGTGACCGCCAAAGGCCGGGAATGGGCGCGGCCCGGCAATCATGTCGGCAACGGCGCGTTTAAACTGATACGCTGGCGGCCCAACGATCATGTGCTGGCGGAGAAAAATCCCAAATTCTTCGATGCCGCGAATGTCGCGCTGGAGCGGGTCTTCTATTATCCGACGGACGATTATGGCGCCGCCTTGCAGCGCATGCGCGCCGGCGAACTGGATATCCAGAGCCGGCTGCCGGCTCTGCGCATCGACTGGATTCGCGCCAATATGCCGGAAACCACCAACGATGAGCCGCAGCTGATCATCGAATACATCCAGGTCAACCACGCCCGCCCGCCCTTCGGCGACATCCGCGTGCGCGAAGCCATCAACCTGGCGCTGAACCGCGAAGCCGTCGCCCAGCGCATCCGCCGGGTAGGCGATGTCCCGGCCTATGCGCTGGTGCCGCCCACCACCGCCAATTATCCAAAGAGCGCGGAATTTTCATTCAAATCCATGCCCTATCCGGCTCGCCTGGAACGGGCGCGCGCCCTGATGCGCGCCGCGGGCTTTAACGAAAACAACATGCTGAAGACCACTTATATGATCCGCAGCACCACGCCGGGCGCCAATCGCTCGGTTGCCGCTGCGATCCAGCAAATGTGGGCGCAGGCGTTTATCAACGTCACCATTCTGCCGACCGACTTCCAGGTCTTTCTCGCCCAGACCCGCAACCATGATTTCGACATCATCGAAGCGGGTTGGGTTGCCGATTTCAACGACGCCGCCACCTTTCTGGAATTGCTGCAGACAGGGGGCGGTAATAACGACGGGCAGTACAGCAGCCTCGCATTCGACGGGATGCTGGCGGCGGCCCAGCGCGATCGCAACCTTGTCAGCCGCGGCCAGAAACTGGCGGCGGCGGAAGCCATCGCGCTCAAGGACCACGCCATCATGCCGCTCTATTTCACAGCAAGCACCACGCTGGTTTGGCCTTATGTCAAAGGCTGGGGGAACAATGGCGTTGAAAAACACCGCTCACGCTGGATCAGCATCGATCAGGCGGCGCGATTGAAGCAGTTCGCATGAAGGGCGCACGGCTGACGCTTGCGTTCCTGCTGTTGGCGGCGCAGCCGGCGGAAGCCGAAACCATGCTCAATCGCGGCAATGGCGGTGAGCCGGAATCCCTGGACCCAGCTTTTGTCACCAGCAGCATGGAAACCAACATTCTGGGCGACATGATGGTGGGGCTCACCACGCTTGACGCCGCGGCGCATCCCATTCCCGGCATCGCCCAGCGTTGGGAAACCTCCGCCGACGGCCTGACCTGGACCTTTCATCTGCGCCAAGCGCGCTGGTCCGATCGGACACCGGTGACGGCGGAAAATTTCCGTTTCGCCTGGCGGCGGCTGATGGACCCCAAGACGGCGGCGCGCGGCGCCAACATGCTTTGGGTGATCAAGAATGCGCGCGCCATCACCGCGGGAAAGTTGCCCGTCACCGCGCTGGGCGTGGCCGCGCCCGATTCCCGCACCTTGAAAATCACCCTGGAAAATCCGGCGCCTTATCTGCCGCAATTGCTGGCGCATCCCGTCGCCCTGCCCTTGCCGCCCAAGCCGCAATTCGCGCCAGGCCGCTATGTGTCCAACGGGCCTTATCTGCTGAAAAGCTGGCAGCCCAACGACCACATCACCCTGACCAAAAATCCCGCCTTTTACGATGCGGCGTCGGTGAAGATCGATAGGGTCAACTATTATCCCACCGCCGATACGCAAGCGGCGCTCAGGCAACTGCGCGCCGGACAATTGGATATGCAAACCCCGCTGCCCAGCGCCCAGGTGCCCTGGTTGCGCGCCCATATGCCCCAAAGCCTGCATATCGCGCCGCCTCTTGCGCTGGCCTATGTGCCGATGAATTTGCGCGATCCCGCCCTGGCCGACGCCAGAGTGCGCCGCGCCCTCAATCTGGTCTATGACCGCGAGGCGGTGGCGCAGAAAGTCATGAAGCTGGGCGAAGCCCCCGCCTATTCCTATGTACCGCCCACCCTGGAAAGCTATCGCAGCGGCCCGCAGCAGGATTTCAAA
>DATEEB010000216.1:0-2358 GCA_035281345.1 Rhizomicrobium sp.
CGGCGGCGGGCATGCGCAGCCGGTTCATCAGCAGGCCGCAGCCGACAGCGGCGGCTAAAAGCAGGGCTAGGGCGGAAAGGGACTGGTGCATGACCTTATTTCGATCATGGTGGAACCGAGTTCAAGGCCGATGATAGGGTAGGAATGTAGGCCGGGCCGGTAGCGGCAGCGTACCGGCGAGCGACCGTAAAGAGAGCAATGGCGGAACCCAACTATATAGACGACGAAAAACGCACCCTGATCCTGACCGGGGCGTCGCGCGGCATCGGCCACGCCACGGTGAAGCGTTTTTCCAGCGCCGGCTGGCGGGTGATCACCTGCTCGCGCCACGCCTTTCCGGAAAATTGCCCCTGGGCGGCGGGGCCGGAGGACCATATCCAAGTGGACCTTGCCGATCCCGCCGACACCGCGCGCGCCGCTGAGGAGATGCGCTCGCGCTTGGTTGACGGCAAGCTGCATGCCCTGGTCAACAATGCCGCCATCTCGCCCAAGGGCCCCAAGGGCGAGAGGCTGGGTACGCTGGAATCGTCTCAGGAGTTGTGGCGTCAGGTGTTCGAGGTCAATCTGTTTTCCACCATCTGGCTGGCCCAGGGCCTCAAGAACGAACTGGCCAAGGCCAAGGGCTCAATCGTCAATGTCACGTCTATCGCCGGTTCGCGCGTGCATCCCTTCGCGGGCGCGGCCTATTCCATCAGCAAGGCGGCGGCGGCAGCGCTGACCCGTGAGATGGCGGCGGATTTCGGCCCCTGGGGCGTGCGCGTCAATGCCATCGCGCCGGGCGAGATCGACACCGCCATCCTGTCGCCCGGCACCGAAAAGATCGTGGAGACCATCCCGCTGCGCCGGTTGGGCCAGCCGGCGGAGGTCGCCAAGGCGATTTACTATCTATGTACGGAGCAGAGTTCCTATGTCACCGGCGCGGAACTGATGATCAACGGCGGCCAGCACGTCTGACGGTGTCCGCTGGAATGACGCCATGGCAACGGTTATCCCGCCGCGCGGCTTATTTCGCAGCGGGACCGGTTTGCCGTTCCAGCACGGTCTGGCTGTCGGCGCGCCAATGCCGCCAGGCATGGCGCTGGCGGGACAGGAAATTCAGCGCCGCCGCAAATTGGAGAGGTTTGGCGCCCGCCAGCAATTGCGCCGCCAACCGGCGGTGCAGGCCGTCCTTGAGAAAATCCTGTCCGGATTTTCGGATCAAAAGATGCATCTCGCGGCCCTTGAGCAGCGCAAAGCCATGCCGGGCGGCGAAGCGGTTGAGGCCCGCCTCGCTGTAAAAGAAAACATGCCGGCCCAGCCTGGGGCTGAGATAGCGCCAAGTCTGATCCTGACCGGTGTAAAGCTGGGTGGAGAAAATCCACAGCTTGGGGTTCAGTTTCAAAATCTCCGATAGCTGCAGGCCGGGGTCGGGCAGATGCTCGAACACCTCGAAAGAGGTGACGATGTCCGCGGTGTGGCGCGCATGGTCGGGGCGGGTGAAGCCGGTGCAATAAAATGGCTCGGCATATTTGTCGTCATTGACGAAGTCATAGCCCTGGTCGCGCATCATGCGGCAGAACAGGCCGTTGCCGCCGCCCCAATCCACGCACGGGGTCGTGTTTTTCACGCCGGCCAATCGCAACAGCAGGCTGGTTGTCTGTGCCATCTGCCAAGTGCGGGCCACCATGCCGGTATCGGTGGCGGAATGAACCGCGCGATAGCTTTCTTCCAGCCAGTGGGGACGATCGGTCTGAAGGCAAGCGCAGGCGGTGCAGCGCCAATAGCCGACCTCATGCTTGCCCAGGATCAGTTTGCCGAACTGATGGACGGTCGTGCCTGCGCAGAGGCGGCAGGACGGCGCGCCATCCGGCGCATTCGGGGTGCTTGCCACCAGTTTTAATGCGGCCTGTTCCATGGTCCGACAATGCTGCATTTTCATGTCAGAGCGATGACGCGCCCGGGCGGTGTTCTAGGAAAATATTGGTGGCTCAAGGCGTTGCGTACGGGACTGCGGCGTCGCAAGCGCCATGGGCAGCAGGGCCGCGCATTGATCCGCACAACGGAGTGGATTTGTCAGCGGCAGTTCTTGAACGCCTGGTTCTTGCACGCCGCGGTCAGGTCCTTGGCCTGTTTCTGTGCCGCCGGGGTCATGCGTTTCCACAAAGTATCGCGATGGCTCGCGGCCTGGGGCACCTCGCCCTGATCGGCTGCCAGCGCGTACCACATATACGCATGGAAGGGTTCGGGCTTCATGCCCTGGCCCAACTCATACATCAGGCCCAGATTGTACATGGCGGCGGCATTGGCTTGGGCCGCCGAAGCGCTGAACCATTGCGCCGCCTTGGCATAGTCGCGCGCGACGCCTTTGCCGTCGCGGTA
>DATEEB010000217.1:0-11856 GCA_035281345.1 Rhizomicrobium sp.
GAAATCCCATGTCCCTGCGCGCAAAGCTCAACGACGCCATGAAAGAGGCGATGAAGGCCAAGGACGCCAAGCGCCTGGCCACGGTGCGCCTGATCCTGGCCGCCTTGAAGGACCGCGACATCGCCGCGCGCAGCGAAACCAACAAGGACCTGGTGGGGGATGACGACATCCTCACTTTGCTGGCCAAGATGATCAAGCAGCGCGAGGAATCCGCGACCGCTTTCGATGCCGGCAACCGCCCCGAGCTGGCCGCCAATGAGCGCGACGAGATCGCCGTCATCCGTACTTTCATGCCGGCCCAGATGGACGAGGCGGGGATGAAGGAGGCTGTCGCCAAGGTGATTGCCGAAACCGGCGCCACCTCGATCAAGGATATGGGAAAAGTGATGGCGGCTCTCAAAGAACGCTATGCCGGGCAGATGGATTTTTCCAAAGCGAGCGCTGCCACCAAGGACGCCCTCAGCGGAAAATAGCCGCTCCGGCTGCCGAGAATTCATACACAGGGGACGCAGCCCTTTGGGCCGGAACCCGCGCGAATCTCGTCCCAAAAGCAGGAATTCCCCCTAAAATAGCGTCATGCGCTATGGCGAAGGATTGCTGGAGGAAATAAGGCGGCGGACGGATCTCGTTCAGCTGGTCGGCCGCCGCGTCAAGCTGGTCCGCAAGGGCCGGGTGATGTGGGGTTGCTGCCCCTTCCACCAGGAAAAATCCCCCAGCTTCAAAGTCGAAAATGAGCGCCGGCTCTACAAATGTTTCGGCTGTGGCAAGGGCGGCGATGCCTTCCGCTGGCTGGTGGAAACCGAGGGTCTGAGTTTTCCGGAAGCCGTCGAGAAGCTGGCGGCCGAGGCCGGGGTGGAACTGCCCAAATGGTCGCCCGAGGATGAAGCGCGGGAACAACAGCGCAAATCGCTTTACGACATCGTCGAACTTGCGGCCAAATTCTATGAGGCGCAGTTGTTCGAGACGGCGGGACGGGAGGCGCGCGACTATCTGAAAGGCCGCGGGCTCGACGGCGCGGCGGCCAAGCAGTTCCGTTTGGGCTATGCGCCCTCCGGCAATAGCGCCCTGATCGGCCATCTCGCGGCGCATAATGTGATGCAGGACGACATGATTGCCGCCGGCCTGGCGCGGCCGGGCGAGGACGGTCGGCCGATGCGCGATTTCTTTTACAACCGGGTGATGTTTCCGATTTCCGATGGGCGCGGCCGCATCGTCGCGTTCGGCGCGCGCGCGCTGGAAGCAGACGCCAAGCCCAAATATATCAATACCGGCGAAACCGCGCTGTTTTCCAAGGGCACTCAGCTTTACAATTTCGCCACCGCGCGCGCCGCCGCCCTCAAGTCCGGTACTATCATCGTCGCGGAAGGCTATATGGATGTGATCGCGCTGGTGCGCGCCGGTTTCGCGCATAGCGTCGCCCCCTTGGGCACCGCGCTCACCGAAGATCAGCTCCATCTTTTGTGGCGCACCGCGCCCGAACCGATCTTGGCCTTTGACGGCGATGCGGCCGGATTGAAGGCGGCGCACCGCGCCGCGCATCTGGCCCTGCCGCATCTGAAGGCGGGCTATTCCTTGCGCTTTGCTTTTCTGCCCACGGGCGAAGATCCCGATAGTTTCATCGCCGCCAATGGCGCGGGCGCGATGTCGGTGTTGCTGGAAGCAGCCCTTCCTTTGTCACAACTTTTGTGGCGCACCGAAACCGAGGGCAAGGATTTCTCCACGCCTGAGCGCCGCGCCGGGCTGGAACACTGCCTGAAAGAGATTGTGGACCGCATCACCGATTCCAAGGTGGCGGACTATTACCGGCGCGGCTTCGAGCAGCTGGTGTTCGAAAGCTTCAAGCGGCGCGCGCCGGCCGGGCCTGCAAGGGGCGCAGGGTTGCCCCGCGCCCCATTCCGGCCTGCCGCAGGCGGCAAGTTCCGGGGTGACTTCAAGCCGCGGCCCCTGCCGGGGACCCCGGAGGCGGTCTCGGCCAGTGTTCAGGCTTCCGCCCTGGTCCGTTCCGGCCAGGCTGGTGCCCGCCAAGCCAAGGAAATGGAACTTGGGCGACTCCTGGTTGAATCGCCGGAAATCGCGCTCCTGGAGGCTGAATCCCTGGCGGTTTTGGACTTGGCGGACCCTTCGCTTGACAGGCTGAGGCACGAACTTCTAAACCTCGCCGCTTCCGGCTCCAGCCTTGAAAAAGCTGGGGTTCAAACCCATTTCACGCGTAAGGGAATGGCCGATTTGCTGGCGCGTTTTGCTGGCAGCCCGGTCGAGGATCCCCCAGCCAGTTTTCAGCGCGCCCTTGCCGATCTGCGCGAACTGTCGGGGCATCAAACCGATGCGCGACGCCTGTTGGAGCGCCGCAAAGAGCGCCTCCAACGGCCCGGCGATGGGCGCGTCACATAGTTAGGTAGAGCATAAGTGACCAAAGCGTCTCATTCCAAGAAACCGGCCAAGCCTTCCAAGACTATGCCGGCGAGCAAGCCACGCACGGCCGCGAAGGCTGCCGCCTCCAGGTCGGCGCCCGCCAAAAAGGCGCCTGCTAAATCCGCGCCCGCAAAACCTGTGAGATCGACCAAGGCTGCGGCCAAGCCCGTGAAGGCTGCTGCCAAGCCGGTGAAAGCCGCCGCCAAGGTGGCCGCAAAGCCCGCCAAGGCCGAAAAGCTCACCAAGGCCCAACTGGCCGCTCAACTGGCGGCCAAGGCAAAGGAAGAAAAATTAAAAGCCAAGACCGCTGCCAAGGCCGAGACCAAAAAGGGGGAAAGCCCCGCCGTCGTGCCGCCCAAGCCGGGCGCCAAGATCGCCCCCAAGAAGCCGGGCGAAAACGAAACGCCGGGCGACGCGGATTCGCCGCTGCTGGACATGTCGGATGTCGGCGTCCGCAAGATGATCGCCAAGGCCAAGGCGCGCGGCTATGTCACCTATGACGAACTGAACAAAGTGCTGCCGTCGGACAAGACCTCGTCCGAGCAGATCGAAGACACGATGGCGATGCTCAACGAGATGGGCATCAATGTCATCGAAAGCGAAGAAGCCGAGGAAGGCGAGGAGGGCGGCGCGCTGGTCGCCGCCGAGGGCGGCAAGGCGCTCGCCACCACGCCCAAGTCCGGCGAACAATATGACCGCACCGACGATCCGGTGCGCATGTATTTGCGCGAAATGGGCTCGGTGGAGCTTTTGTCGCGCGAAGGCGAAATCGCCATCGCCAAGCGCATCGAGGCGGGCCGCGAATTGATGATCGGCGCCTTGTGCGAAAGCCCCTTGACCTTTGAAGCGCTCACCGTTTGGCGCGACGAGCTGAACGAAGGCAAGGTTTTGCTGCGTGACATTATCGATCTGGAAGCCATGTATGGCGCCGGTCCTGACGGTCAGCCCGCCAATGTGCCCCCGCCGGTCGGACCCGATGGCCAGCCCCTGAACACCGGAAACGGTGCGGCTCCGGTGGAATTCAAAAAGCCCGTGCCGCCGCCGCCTGCGCCCAAGCCCGCGCCTGCGCCGGTGAAAGCCAATGGGGCCGAGGGCGCAGAAGGCGAAGGGGGCGAAGCCCAGGCGGCGGCCGATGGCGCCGACGAGGATTTCGACGACGAGGGCAATCTACCTTTGTCGGCCATGGAAGCCGCGCTGAAGCCGCAGGTTCTGGCGTCGCTGGATGCCATTGCCGGCCTCTATAAGAAATTGGGCAAGCTGCAGGACGCGTCCGTGGAAGCGGCGCTGGCCAGCGACGAGCTTTCCACCGGTCAGGAGCGCCGCTTCAAAAAGCTGCGCAACGAAACCATGGACTTGGTCAAGTCGCTCAAGCTCAACAACAACCGCATCGAAGCCCTTGTCGACCAGATGTACGGTATCAACAAGCGCCTGGTCGGGCTGGAAGGAAAGCTGCTGCGTCTGGCCGAAAGCCATGGCGTGGACCGTGCCGAATTCCTCAAGCAGTATTTCGGCAATGAGCTGGATCCCAACTGGGCGCGCCGCGTCGGCCGCCTGACCGGCCTGGGCTGGCACGATTTCGTCACCGAAGAGCGCGACAAGGTCAAGTCGCTGCGCGATGAGATCCAGCAGCTGGCGCAGGAAACCCGCCAGTCGGTGTCGGAATTCCGCCGCAACGTCCAGACGGTGCAAAAGGGCGAGCGCGAATCCGGCGTCGCCAAAAAGGAAATGATCGAGGCCAATCTGCGCCTGGTCATCTCCATCGCCAAGAAATACACCAATCGCGGCTTGCAGTTCCTGGACCTGATCCAGGAAGGCAATATCGGTCTGATGAAGGCGGTCGATAAGTTCGAATATCGCCGTGGCTACAAATTCTCCACCTATGCCACTTGGTGGATTCGCCAGGCCATCACCCGCTCCATCGCCGACCAGGCGCGCACCATCCGCATCCCGGTCCACATGATCGAGACCATCAACAAGCTGGTGCGTACCTCGCGCCAGATGCTGCATGAGATCGGTCGCGAGCCCACCCCGGAAGAACTGGCCGAACGCCTGGCCATGCCGCTGGAAAAGGTG
This sequence comes from Rhizomicrobium sp., assembly GCA_035281345.1. Classification (GTDB taxonomy): domain Bacteria; phylum Pseudomonadota; class Alphaproteobacteria; order Micropepsales; family Micropepsaceae; genus Rhizomicrobium. The sequence goes on from DATEEB010000217.1 coordinate 4,486, forward strand.
CGCAAGGTTCTGAAGATCGGCAAGGAACCGATCAGCCTGGAGACTCCCATCGGGGACGAGGAAGACAGCCATCTGGGCGACTTCATCCAGGACCCCAATGTGGTTCTGCCGATCGACGCCGCCATCCAGGCCAATTTGCGTGAAACCACCACTCGGGTGTTGGCGACCTTGACGCCGCGCGAAGAACGGGTGCTGCGCATGCGCTTCGGCATCGGCATGAACACCGATCACACGCTGGAAGAAGTCGGCCAGCAGTTCAGCGTTACCCGCGAGCGCATCCGCCAGATCGAGGCCAAGGCGCTTAGAAAACTCAAGCATCCTTCCAGGAGCCGGAAGCTCAGAAGCTTTCTGGATAGCTGATGCTGCTGACCCTGCTCAAGGCCAAGATTCACCGCGCCACGGTGACGCAATGCGATTTGCATTACGAAGGCTCCATTTCGGTGGACGCCGTTCTGCTGGAACGGGCCGGCATCCTGGCCCATGAACAGGTGGATGTTCTGAATATCAACAATGGCGAGCGCTTTACCACTTACGCCATTCCCGCGCCCGCCGGGTCCGGCACCATCGGCATCAACGGCGCCGCCGCGCGGCTGGCGCAAAAAGGCGATCTTGTCATCATTGTCGCCTATGCTCGCATGGAAGAGGCGCAAGCTCAGAGCTTTGCGCCCCGCATCCTGCTGGTGGACGCGAATAACCGTCCGCTGGCGCCCAATTTGCGCGTTATGGAAACCTGAGAAGATCCCTGAGACATGCCCCCTCGCTTAGACAATGAAAAATTCTCCAACCGCCTGGAAACGGCCGCTAAGGCGCGCGCCGAGATGCTGGCCAAGGCCAAGGCCCGCGCGGAAGCCGCTAGAGCGAATTTTGAATCCAAGGCCGGTGAGCGCATGGCAATCGCCGCCGCGCGCGAGGAACGCGCCGCCAAGCGCGCCGAGGAAAAACGCCTCGCCGCTATCGAGGCGGAAAAGCGCCGCATACAGGAAGAAGAACAGCGCCGGTTGGCTGAAATTGAAGCCAAGGCGCAGGCCGAGCGCGAGCATGAAGAACGCATCCGGGCGCAGGAAGCGCTGGAGGCGGAACAAAAGGCCCGCCGCGACGCGCGCTATGCCGCCCGCAAGGCCCAGAAGAAAAAAGGCCGCTAGTTAGCGCGGTTATTTTGCGTCCTGAGTGCGTCGCGCGTGCTCACGTGCGTTAAGCACGCTCCGCGCGACGCTCCTGCTCAGGCCGCAAAATTCCACGCGCTAAGGCGCGGCGGCAGGTCAAAAAGTTTTCATTCCTAAGCGTCTCGCCCTGATTTAGGCTTTTTTCCGGGTTGAGCTTGGCTCCCTGAAAAATGTCCGCCGTGGCAAGAGTTCCCATCTGTCCCGGACCACCAATCCCTCTAGCGAGAAGGCGTGCGCATGGCGTTCGTGGAAGACAAAAGCTTCAAATATCCGGCCGAGGAGGAATGCTTGGTGCGGCGGTTGGGTTCGGGCGTGATCGCGGCCTGGCCGCATCTGCCGCGCGAGATTCAGGAAAAAATCTTCGCCGAAGCCAAGCTGGCTTGGGACCGGGAATTCCATGTTTCGAAATTGCCGGACAAACTTTCCGCCATCATCAAGCGGCGGCACGCTTAAGTGGTGTGCGTCCCTCTCCCCTTGAGGGAGAGGACGCAAAATCTTGCACTTGGCGAAGCGTGAGCGAGACAAGTGCTTAGATTTTGCTGGTGAGGGGTACGTTTATTCCAACTCACCCCTCACCTGAAAAATCACTGGGTTGAGCGTCGCTGTGCTCCGCTAACCCAATGATTTTCCTTCCTCTCCCTCAAGGGGAGAGGAAGAAGGTCATTCAGTCCGATCTCAAGCTAGGCCGCCGCCGCCAGCAGCACCATCACCAGGCCTATGATGGACGCGGCCCATACGGCGGTCCGCGCCCCGGCAATGCCCGCGGCATAAAGGGGCACATACAACAGGCGCGACCAGAAATAGATCTGCGCCCCCAGTGCCGACATCGGACTGTTCTTGGCCAGCGCCGTCACCACCAGCACCGCGACGGCGAAATAGACGAAGGTCTCGCGGAAATTGCCGAAGGCGCGTTGGAAGCGCGCAGTAAGCGGCGTGACCGGCGGCGGCGGTAGATCGCGCGCACTGAGATTGTAAGGCAGGCCCTGGTCTTTGGTGGCAAGCGTGGCGGCGATTACCAGCTGGACCAGCCCCAGCACCACGGCCCAACACAGCATCTGGATTTCTATCGAACCGGTGAAGATGTTCATGACGCTCTCCTCTGGTTTGCTATGGCGCAAGCATAGCGCCAAACAGGACGTCAGCCGAGCCGGTAATTGAAGCTCACCGAAATGCGCTGGCCGCGTGCCCGGTTGGGCTCCACCCCATGGCGCAGCCAGCTTTCCCACAGCAAAAGCAGGCCCGGCCTGGGCGCCACATCCACAAAGGCGCGGTTTTCCGGCCTGGCATGGGGCTTTTTGGGGGGTGCCGCCATCATCATCGGTAAGCGCGGGTCTTCGAACCGGACCGCGCCAGAGCCTGGCGGGGTCGCGACATAATAGGTGCCGCTGATCACCGAATGGGGATGGATATGGGGCGTATGCACCGCGTCCTTGTTCATCACATTGACCCAAAGACTGTCCAGCTTGAGCTTGCGGCCCGCCATATCGAATTGCAGCTCACGGGCGAAGGCGGCGGCATGCCTGGCGATGGCCCGCTCCAGATCGGCCAGGATGCTGGCGCGTTGGGTCAGATCGTTCAGCGAGGCATAAGAGGTGTAACCGCCATAATCATGCGCGCGCGACCAGCGCTGGCCCGCTTTGTCGTCGGCGGCAATGCCCAAACAGGTCTTTGCCAGATCCCGGGGCGGGGCGATCCGGCCCTTGTATAGCCGGGTGACAAACAACAGGTCCGACATCTGGGTCTCAATATGGTTAGCAATATTTTGACCATTGGGCCGCTAAGGTGGGGACCTGTCAAATCCGCCAGGAAAAGCATCAGGGAAGGCATAGGATCATGAATTCCATCACGTCCGCGCCGACCACGGCCGCCATTTTCGCCGTCCTGACCGCGCTTCTGTCCAGCTGCATGGCCTATGACGCCGCCAGCACCATGGTGGACACCGGCGCCTCGGTGATTTCCACCACCGGCGATATCGTTACGGCACCTTTCGGCAGTGACGACGAAGATTCCAAGAAGAAATAGCCCCCAGAGGCCGATCACCCTTCGACAAGCTCAGCATGAGGCCGTTGGCTCCCTTTAGAATTTGTCCTTTCGGGCCCTGATCTCGCCGAACACCGCCACGGTATCGGCCTGTTCCATTCCCAGCGATTTTCTGATTTCCGCCGAATCCGGCCGCAAAAAGGGATTGGTTTTTTTCTCCAGCCCCAGCAAAGCAGGCACCGTCGGCCGGCCCGCTTGGCGCGCCGCATTCACCGCCTCCATTCGGCTTTTCAATTCGGCATTGCTCGGCTCCAGGGTGAGCGCAAAGCGGCCATTGCTCTGGGTGTATTCATGCCCGCAATAGATGGCGGTGTCGTCGGGTAGGGTCATCAGCTTTCTAAGGCTGGTCCACATCATTTGCGGATCGCCCTCGAACAGGCGCCCGCAGCCCATCAAAAACAGCGTGTCGCCAGTAAAGGCATTGCCGTCGATCACAAAGGCGATGGCGCCTTTGGTGTGGGCGGGGACTTCCAGGACCTGAACCTTGCGGCCGTCAAACGCCCAGCCCGATTGCTCGTCCACGCCAATATCCAGGCCTGGAATGCGCGCGGCGTCCTTGGCCGGACCGACAATTTGGGCGCCAGTCGCCTGCTTCAAGGCCAGATTGCCGCCGGTATGATCCAGGTGATGATGGGTGTTGAGGATATGGGTCAGGTTCCAGCCCTTACGCGCCAGGGCCGCCTGTACGGGCGCGGCTTCCGAAGGATCCACCACGGCGCATTGATCCCCCGACCGGATCAGATAGGCATAGTTGTCGGACAGGCAGGCGATAGTCTCGATCTGAACGGGCATGATGTCTCCTTAAGGCACAAGATCGAGCCCTTGGCGAACTTCGAAACCACGACACTAGCAAAGCCCGGTGACGAGTTGAACCGGTGGCTCAAACAGAGTCTTTGAACCGTCCGGCCCGCGCGCCTATCTTAGGGGAACATGACACTGAACGCCCGCGACCTTATTGGCTTCTACCAAACACCGCTGGGCCAATTGGCGTGGCGGGCCATTCAACGCGAAATCCACCGCGTATGGCCCGATCTGCGCAACTATCGCCTTTTGGGTTACGGCTTCGCCATCCCGTATCTGCGCGCCTTCAAAGGCACCGAACGCTGCATCGCGGCCTTGCCGGCGCCCTTGGGGGTTTTTTCCTGGCCGCAGCAGAAAAATGCCGTCCTGTTGTGCGAGGAAGACGCGCTTCCTTTTCCCGACTTGTTTTTCGATCGCATCCTGATCGTGCATGGCTTGGAAGCCTCCGAAAGCCTGCGCGCGCTGCTGCGGCAATTGTGGCGGGTGCTGGCGCCGGAAGGGCGGATTCTTTTGGTGGCGCCCAACCGCGCCAGCCTGTGGGCGCAGGTGCAAAAATCGCCCTTCGGCCATGGCCGCCCCTTCTCCCGGATGGAGCTGGAAGCGGTGCTGAAGGACGCCTTGTTCGAGCCGGGGCGCTGGACCCGGGCGCTTTATGCGCCGCCTTTTGAAACCGTGACCCGCTCCGGCGCCGGCTGGGAAAGGGTCGGATCGCGTCTGTTTTCCGGCATCGGTGGGGTGCATGTGGTGGAAGCGGCCAAAACGCTTTATGCGCCCGCCGCGCCCTCCCGTTCGCTCACCGGCAAGGTGGCGTTGAAGGCGGCCGAGGACTTCTAGACCTTTTTGAGAAGAAAGACGCCGCCCTGGGCGAACAGGTTGGGGCCCAGATAGTCGTTTGTCAGGCTCTTGGGATTCATCACCGAGGTGGTGCCATGATCCTTCAGGGTGTGCGCCTCGACGATGGTGGCACCGCATTCGCGCGTCAAATCCACGAAATCCGCCAAGGTGCAAAGGTGAATGTTGGGCGTCTCCCACCAGGAATTGTCCAGGGTGCGTGTGCGCGGCATGCGCCCGCCCATCAGCAAGGACAGCCGCACTTTCCAATAACCGAAATTGGGCAGCGAAATCGCCACCCGCCGCCCGATGCGGAGCAGATGCTCCAGCACCACGCGCGGTTTCTCGGTGGCCTGGATGGTCTGGGACAGGATCACGGCGTCGAAAATCTGCGCCGGATAATCCACCAGGTCGCTGTCGGCATCGCCTTGCACCACCGCCAGCCCGCGCGCCACGCAGGCATTCACATTGGCCTGGGAGATTTCGATGCCGCGTCCGTCCACATTCTTGGCCTTGAGATGCTCCAGAAGCGCGCCGTCGCCGCAGCCCACATCCAGCACCCGCGCGCCGGGACGGATCATCGCGGCGATCGCCGCCAGGTCGGGACGCAGGACCGTGCTCATGCCCTATGTCCTGATGACAAGTCCTGCGCCGCGTGATTGAGAAAGCCGCGCACGGTGGCGAACATTTCCGGCTCATCCAGCAGGAAAGCATCATGGCCCTTGTCGCTTTTGATTTCGACAAAGCTCACCTGCGCCGCCACCGCGTTCAAGGCGTGGGCGATGCGCTTGTTTTCCACCGGCGGAAACAGCCAGTCGCTGGTGAAGGCGATGATGCAGAAGCGCGCCGAATTCAGGCGGAAGACATCGGACAATTGTCCGCCATGCTCCTCGGCCAAGTCGAAATAGTCCATGGCGCGGGTGATGTAGAGATAGGAATTGGCGTCGAAGCGGTCCACGAAGGTCGCGCCTTGATGGTGCAGATAAGATTCGATCTGAAAATCCGGCGTGAACTGGAAGGACAGCGCATCGCGGTTTTGCAGATTGCGGCCGAATTTGCGTTGCAGCGCCATCTCCGAAACATAGGTGATATGGGCGGCCATGCGCGCCACCGCCAGGCCCTTGGAGGGCCGGGTGCCGCAAAGCTGATATTCGCCGCCCTTCCAATCGGGATCGGCCATGATCGCCTGGCGGCCGACTTCGTGGAAGGCGATGTTCTGCGCCGAATGGCGCGCGGCGCAGGCGATCGGCACCACCGCGCGCACGCTTTCGGGGTATGAGGCGGCCCATTGCAAGACCTGCATGCCGCCCATGGAGCCGCCCACCACCGCCAGCAGTTTTTCGATGCCCAGATGTTCGATCAGCCTTTTTTGCGCCCGCACCATGTCGCGGATGGTGACCAACGGAAAATTCAGTCCATAAGGCGCGGCCGTAGCGGGATCGATATCGGCGGGGCCGGTCGAGCCCATGCAACCGCCCAGCACATTGGCGCAGATCACAAAGAAGCGGTCGGTGTCGATCGGTTTGCCCGGCCCTATCATGGTGGTCCACCAGCCCGGCTTGCCGGTGATGGGATGGTCGGATGCCACGAACTGATCGCCCGTCAGCGCATGGCAGATCAGCACGGCGTTGCTTTTGGCCGCGTTCAGCGCGCCATAGGTCATATAGGCGACGGTGAAAGGCGTCAGTGCGCGACCGCAGTCCAATGGCAGCGGCGTTTGAAACGTGACCGCCATTCCGACATCGGCCGAAGGCGTGGTCACCGGACGCAGGAAACGAGGGGCCTCGGTCATCGGCAAATCCTTGAAGAGTCGTAGCTAAAGCCGCGTCTTGGTGAAGTCAACGAAGCGCCTTAGGAATACCAGCCCTGCTTTGCTTTTGGGGCTTTCCCGCCCTATCAATACCGCGGTTTTTAAATTGCCTCCTGCCCCGATGAGCCCCACGCCCAAGCCCGGCATTCTGGAAGTCTCGCTGTATGTTGGCGGGCGTGCCGCCGTACCTGGGGTGGCCAAGGTGGTCAAGCTGTCCGCCAATGAGTCGCCCATCGGTCCCAGCCCCAAGGCGATGGCAGCCTTGTCCGCCGCGGCCCACGACCTGCAACTCTATCCCGACGGCAGCGCGCGCCTGCTGCGCGAGGCGATCGCGCAAGTGCACGGCCTGAATCCAGATCGGATTGTGGTGGGTGGCGAGGGTTCGGGTCCATTGCTGACCCTCCTGGCCAATGCCTATCTCCAGCCTGGCGATGAAGCGGTCCTCAGCCGCCACGCCTTCCTGGTCTATGAGATCGTCACCCGCGCCAACAGCGCCATGCCGGTGATGGTGCCGGAAAGAACCACCAACAGCGCCATCACGGTGGATGTCGATGCCATGCTGGCGGCGGTTAGCCCCGCGACCCGGATCGTCTATATCGCCAATCCCAACAATCCCACGGGCTCGATGCTGAACCGCGAGGAGATGGCGCGGCTGCATGCCGGTCTCCCGAAGGATGTGCTGCTGGTGATCGACGCGGCCTATGCCGAATATGTCACCGCGAAGGA